>JAGVTF010000023.1 GCA_019136955.1 Verrucomicrobiota bacterium | reverse complement strand
CTGGAGGGGCGTGGGTTTTTTGAAAACAAAAAACCGGATGAAACACCGGAGAAAATCGAAGAATGAAAAAGGTAATTTTATCACTGATCACCCTCTGTATTGCCTTGGGTTTTAGCGGATGTTCAGGGACGAAAGGGTTCCTCGCCGAGGATGATTTCTCCATGACAGACCCTCTTCTCTATAAAAAACGTTATACCGAGGGCTTTCTGGATATGACCATTCACCGCAAGGGAAGCCTCTTCCCAAGCTATGAAATCAGTGAGTGTCACTATACGAAGCAAGACTTATCGAATCTGGTGCTTCCCAGAAATCCTTATTTTGCCGATGATGATACGGTGAAGGTTCTGGGGCGTGATGGGGAAGAACTGGGAGTCTACATGCTCCGTTTTATGGAAAACGAAATCAGCACCATTGGTATTGTGAGCGAAGGGGGAAAGATAAAGAAGACGACGGCACAGGCACGACTGGTGATTCCCTATCAATTACAGATAAAATATCTCAAGATAGGGCGTAAGAAAATAGAAATTCCTCAATAATTTTTTTGAATTTTTGGGTTTGTGGGACTGATGAATTGGTGCGCGAGGGGGGACTTGAACCCCCACCCTTTCGGACCAGATCCTAAGTCTGGCGTGTATGCCATTTCACCACTCGCGCAATTGTGAGGTCACGCTGAGATTCAGGGCAATACCTGAAGAAGAGTGTAACTGATTTAGAGCCTTCTATTCAATACAGGAAAGAAGGAAGGGTTTGTTTTTCTACTGAAGCTCAAGGTTTTTTCACGCAGAAGAAGGTTGAGCCGGTTTGCGAAGGAGAGCTGAGCACATATTCAGTGATGGGGAAAGTTCCTTGTAGCGTCTTTATTTTTTGCCATTCTTCGTGCTCGGAATTGCGTTCGAGAATTTCATAAACACTCTCTTCCGTTCCGGGCCAGGCTAGTCTGATTTTTCCAAGTGCCAGAAGATCGACTGAAATTTTTAGATCAGAGGCCTCCTGCACCGTTTTATCACCGACTATTTGCCAACGGGCGTTGGAGTAGCCGGAAGGGGAGATGATATCCTGGGCCGAGTACTCCAAGCTGTTAAAACGGGCCAGCTCCCATTCATCCGACAGTCCGTCATTGTCTGTATCAACAATCGGGATTCCCCGAATGCTGAGCTTTAAATCGTTAAGCAGGGGCTTGGTGGGATAGATACCGGTGGTTGGGGAAGGCAGGTTCGACAGCTCCACTTGCCAGACTCCTCGCGTCGGCTCATAAAAGTAGTGCGTGGAAAAGAACTCCCAGTCAAGCTTTTGTATTGCTCCAAAGTTATAGCGGTGCAAGAGACTGCGAGTGCCTGAAGGAGAAACCAGGGCAATCCTGAGAGTCCCGCAATCTGGACTCTGAGCTTTGACGAAAAGGGAGACGTCTTCGCAAATCAGGCTCTCCTCCACTTCAAAAGAGTAGACCAGAGGCGTGTGAACAAGCTGGGCCTGAAGGTTGGAATCGTCCGCCAGCAGTTGTTCAATCGTCTCTGCACTGCTCTTGGATATGAAAACTCCTGGAATACGGCAGCGGTCCACCTCTGCCATGTTTACCAGCTCTTCGGATTCTTCATGGTCATAAATAATGGCAATAGCTGCTCCAGCTTCTGACGCATAATCTATTTTTTGGCGAAAAGTGATGCCACCGCGTTTGATTAAAGCGATTCTCCCTTCGAGATTCTCCCTGACAGGGCCTTCAACAAGCCCGAGATTGACGATACCGGCGGGTGGTGTTGAGTCATTGGCAAAGGGAGTATCGGAGACAGTCATGGGAAGCCGTATAGGGGTTGAGAGTGATTCCCCCAGTATCTGCAGGGTGTAGCCTTCTTCGGGGATATTTAAGGCGCTCTGGATATCTGCTGGATACTGCAGGGTTGAGGCTTCAGGCAGGTTACTCCAGTTTTTGGCAAGCGTGACAGCATGGCCGGCATGGGGCACACCGTAGCCGACGTTATGACTAACGGGTAAGCCGGCTCCATTGAAGAGCGTGTCAGCCTCTTCAAGATCAAGGTATTGAGCTGACTGCAGCAGAATGTGGCGAACATCTCTGAGGGTGAGTTCTGGATTCGCTGCAAGAATCAGTGCACAAACACCCGAAACAAGAGGAGCGGAAAACGAGGTCCCCTGAATCATTTTGCCTGTGGCATAGTTGTTGAAATCTTCCAGTGGTGGGCTGTACTGCGCATAGTTATAGCCTTGTGTACCAGTGAAATCAGTCATGAAAAGGGGCATCTCGTCTCCCGAGCTTCCTCCAGGGGCGGCTACTAAAAGATTTGCGCCTGGGCTCGAGTAGGAGGCATATCTGCCGTGGCTATCGACAGAGCCTACGACAACGGCATCCCAGTTATTGAGAGGTTCATTGTTGGAGTCGCCAAAATCTGGCCTGCCATTGAGCTTGGAGCGGTCATTACCCGAAGCGCGAACCATGATGATTCCCCGTCCATCCACGGCTTGATGAGTGGCCACCAACAGGGCATCTTTAACAATTGGCGAGAGGGAGACCATCCGTTTGTCTTCTCCCCAGCTTTGGTTTTGAATGCGAAGCGCGGAGGGATTCCTCAGGTAAAGCTCGGCAAGCTCCGCATCAGTGATGTTTCGGCTGGCTCCCAGCATTACCCAGCCTGCCAATATGGCTCGGGGAGCTACGCCCAAGCCTCCGATGCCATTATAGCCGGAGGCAGCCGCCAGACCGGCAATAGCGGTTCCATGGGCGTGACTCAGCGAATAGCTGTTGGGTTCGGGTGAGCTCTCCTGGGTGAATACGTTGTAATGAAGAGAGTGTTGCATTCTCTCCTGCAGGTCAGGATGCAGTGTTTCAATTCCCGTATCCATGATGGCGATGCCGATTCCTTCTCCCAGAGTCACTGCCCATGCAGAGCGGGCTCCCATATCCCAGCCTGTCTGTCTGCCGTTTTCATCCCGGCGGTCCAGATGCCAGCACCAGGGCCAGTATTTATCATTGGGCTCTGGTGCAAAGGTGCTCTTTGAGCTGAGTTGAATTTCATACTCAGGGGCCGCATACAGCACTGACTCCAGAGCTGAAAGCTGGGCGGCCAGCTCTGCTGCCTGCCGAACTGACCTGGTCTCCAGAAGGGTATACCCTTTTATTTGGAGAGGATGAATTTGCAGGTTGTAGTCGCAGGGCAGGAGTGGTGCCAGTAGGGAAAACTCAATTCCTTCTTTCAGTTTAAGTACGACACGATGTCCCATTACCCGGGTTTCTCCATTTTCCATCCGTACAGGAAAGCGCTGAATATCACTGGCTGTCCGCACAGAAGGGAAATCAAAAAGAACCGTTTGAATATTCTCCATCTTTATCCGGTAGGCTTGGATATCTTGAGCCAGAGCCTGACCCAGGAACAGGAGAAACAATCCGAGGAAGGGGAGCCATCTCGGGATATTGCAGAAAAAGGAATGGTTTTTTGGCATTCTCTACTTTTTAAATACTCGAAAGGCTTTGGGGCCGGAGCCAACCTCTTTCACCACATAAAAAGAAGCTAATCTTGTGGGATGGATTTCTTTACCATCGAGCTCAAGCTGCTCTTCCCCTTCGCTCAGGGTTGGCAACCATACCTCGGCAGTTATTCCTGCCGGTATGTCCAGGAGAAGGATGAACTCTCTCCTTGCCACCTGGCTGGCGGTAACACTGATTGTGCCACGGATGGATGGAACTTCTGCCTTAATCCAATCCAGAGAGGCTATTTGGGGTTTAATGCGAATTTTTTTGAAGCCGGGTTCCAGAGGCTCAACACCGGCCAGCTTGCGGGTGATAATATTGGCCGGAGCCGCGCCCCAGGCATGATTCCAATCAAGGTTGTTTTTATACTTATTATCCCAAGCCTCCAAGGTAATGGTGCTGCCCAGCTCGATCATATTAAACCAGCCGCGATCATCCTTTGCTACCAATCGCTCCAGAGCATACTCCGCGTCGTCCGTCTCATAAATGGCATCCATGAGGAACTGTGAGCCATAAACACTGCAGGCCATGCCGCGAGAGCGAATAAAATCCATAACGGAGGCTTTGACGCTATCGGGAACCATCCCAAAAGCCATGGGGAACATGCTGGCATGAAGTGCCGTGTGGTCTGTACCGATTCCATCCCGATAAGCTCCGGCTTCAGGAAGGAAGAAATGTTTGTGGAAGTTCTCCTTGAGCTGCGAGGCGCGCTGGCCAAAGAATTGTGCATCGCTCTTTTCCTGCAGGGTGATTGCTATTTTTTCCATGAGCTTCAATGCTTCATAATGGTAAGCATTGACCACCGAGTTTACCTCCTTGAAAACAAAGTAGTCGGATTCTCCCGGCTTTTGGTCCTGGCCAAAGCTGTTGGCCTGGGGCCAATCCACAATGTCTCTGATCTCCTTGCCGGTATGGTAATGGATTGATTTGAGGAGCTCGGGCGTCTGTTTTCCTGTCCGAGTACTGATGAAGAGGGTCTCTTCATCGGCGAGCGGTAAAAGGGTTTTGGCCTTTAAATCAGTATAAAAAAGGCGCAGTGATCGAGGGTCGCCAGAGTAAAGGTAGTCGTACCAGGCGATGAGTACCGATTGGAGAATCCACTCGGTGGGCCAGGTGGCGTGAGTCATCAGATGTTCGTGGGAGATACGCGCCAGGCTGTATTCACTATCCACGGCGTAGTGGGAGAGCTGGTTGATCAAGGCATCAGCCTCATAGGGGATGCGCTCGCGGTCACCATCCACATAGATACCGCAAAAGCTGGTCGCCTTTATGGAGTAATGGCAAAGCTCCCAGATTTGATTCAAGATATGGTTACTGCTTTCAAAGCTTCCCACGTCTCCAAAAGGGTAGTAGGCAGACTCTCTGGTCAGGGAAAAGGGTGAGCCCAGAAGAGCATTCGGGGATTCGACTTCGCAGTATCGGAAAGGGAAAACCTCACCGATATAATCGGGCATCTTAATGGCTTGCGGGCCGGTGTTGCGGCCATCCGGACGGAGTTTGAGGGAGTAGGTATGCGTCCCTTTCAGCAGGCTGAGTGTGTATTGAGCATAGCGAATAGTGGCGCCGGGGGCTCTATCGACACGTCCCTCCTTCATCGCTTCCCCCAGGCGAATGATAACGCTTTGGCCATCGGTATCCGCTGTCAAAGTCAAACACAGGGTGCCAAAAGAGGCTTTTTCAAAATCGACCATGTAGAGGGAATTGGTCTCAGAGCTGAGATTGAAAACCATTGCGGGCAGCTCATCCACTTTTTGAATGGGGTAGCGGGAGGCCTCGTAATCGCTTGAAAGCTCCTCTCCCATTCGAAAGGCTTTTGGCTCAGACCAGTGGCTGGGGGTCTCATTGTTCCAGGAGCGTACCTGCCAGTAGTAAACCTTCCCCGGCAGGAGCTCTTCACCGGAATAAATCAGTGAGAGTTCATTATCGTTTTCCAGTTTTCCGCTATCCCAGAGATCGGGTTTTTCCTCCTTGAGCAGGGCAGGAGAGCTGGCGACTCTAACCTGAGAAGCGGTTTGTAGCACCTCACTTTCCAGGCTTTGCAGCTCCCAGGAGAAGTAAGGTTTTTTACTTAAGATATTGGCGAACTGATAGCTGGAGGATTTCGGCATCGCTTCTGCCAGAGCGATATTGACGAGGCGTCCACCTTGCCAAACGCGGTCTGTGTGTTCCAATAAATCCACTCGCAGTCCGGTGGGAGCCAGGCCCAGTGAAGCTTGATTTTCCGCTTGTGCCGCCAGTTGCTGCTCAGAGATGAACAGCAAGCCGGCCAGCGACAACATGAAGAATAACTTTTTTAGCATCGCAAGGGTCAAT
>JAGVTF010000291.1 GCA_019136955.1 Verrucomicrobiota bacterium | reverse complement strand
GTGAGGTTTTGGGTGCCTGCAAAGACTTCATCTCCCGGCTTTTTATCAACCGGCAGCGATTCTCCAGTCACAGTGGCTTGATTGAAGGAGCCTTGGCCACTCAGAATGACGCCATCAGCAGCGACGTTATCACCTGGTCTGACCCGAACCACATCGTCAACTCTCAGCTCTTTGACGGGGACTTCTTCCTCACTGCCATCTTTGCTGATGCGTCTGGCCTTGGTTGGAGCCAGTTTAATCAGAGATTCGATGGATTTGCGGGCACCATCGGCCGTGCGCATTTCAATAATTTCACCCAGGAGCATAAAGAATGCGACAATACCGGCAGTCTGATAATTGCCCGAGGCGAAAGCTGCCAGTACGGCCAGCGAGACCAGCTCATTGATACTCAGTATTCTGCCACCCCAGAGATTTTTGACTGAAGTCCAGATAATGGGAATACCCATAATGAAGGCACCCACCATGGCGCTGAAAGCAGCCAGAGCGCTCTCGGCTCCAAAAATGTGATTGAGTACAAAGGAATTGATAATAAAGAGGACACCCGCCAATGTTACTTGAAGCGGAAGCATCGTATGCTCGTGGTCATGGCCACAGCCACAGGAGGCGCTGTGCTCATGGTCAAGCGTGCAGCGGCCTTCATGGGAGTGTGCCTGATGCTCGTGAGGCGGGTTTTCCTGTTTTTGCGTTTGATGTTTAAATTGCATGTCTCTTTTAAAACTCTAAAAAATTATCTTCTGCGAGGAGGTGTGGGAGTGGGAGTGCCACTGGCTGCTGCCGCTTCCTTTTCCTCTTCGCGCTGAGATTTCATCTGCTCGCGGTTAAGCTGGAGCCGCAGCTCCCTCTGAATACCCTCACGCTGAGTGAAGTAGAACGTATCATCAGC
This sequence comes from Verrucomicrobiota bacterium, assembly GCA_019136955.1. Classification (GTDB taxonomy): domain Bacteria; phylum Verrucomicrobiota; class Verrucomicrobiia; order Limisphaerales; family UBA1412; genus UBA1412. The sequence continues at coordinate 4,924 of JAGVTF010000291.1, read as the reverse complement.
GTTGGTGAGGATTGTCTGCATGGTTTCTGCCATCAGGCGCTCTTTAAAGAGTAGGGGGTTCATTTCAAAGTAGGGTAATTGCTCTGAAAAGGAGTGCGCCTCAGAAGCCATGATTCGTACAATCTGGTTACTGCGGGTGACCCCGTCAGCCAGAATGGTAGAGGCTTGCCCCTGGGCCGCATTGATGGTTGTGCGGGCATAGGCTTCGGCCTGGTTCACTTCAGTGCGGGCTTCCTGTTGGGCGCTTAGCACTTCATCAAAAGAATCACGTACCGAAAGCGGCGGCATCGTTTCAACGTCTATGGTTTCAATGCTGATTCCCAAACGGTGCTCGTTTACCAAGTGGTGTACTCGCTGGCGCACAGCTTCATTGAAAGCAATTTGATCCCTATAAATCGCCTCTTCCGCAGAGTGTTGAGTGGCCGCATAAAAAATCGAGTTATCCAGAATGCTTTGAAGCAAATTGGTGGGGTTGGCAAAGCCGAACTCGTAATCCAATGCTGTGTTTGGGTTTAGGCGGTACTTCATGGTTGCTCTGGCGTGAATAACATTACCATCCGAAGAGATGACATACCCTTCCACGCCTGGGCGAAGGTAGGGGGTTGGCTCAGGTAGCTGGCGTGCAATTTCCATCTCTGGGGTGACGGGGAACCAGCCTGCTGAAGAGACGACCGTGCGGCTCTGGCCAACTGAAATTCGGACAATTTCATCTATTGGATAAGGGAAGGCCCAGTGGAGGCCCGGCTTTAGAATCTGGGCTTCACCTACGCCAACCGGCTTTCCAAAGCGGAGCTTCACCGCTATCTCGTCAGGCTCAACAGAAAAGGTGAGACTATAGAGAAAGGCGATGACCAGGCCCAGTATGAGGAATTTAACTATTTTAAAACCACTATCCAGAGCTTCACTCAAGGCACGTGCCCCGGCGTCATCAGGTGCCTGCGGTATTACAGGGACATTTTTTTTCCGGCCTGGGCGGGTCTTGATTAACTCCTGGATGCTTTTTTCCAATTTATCGCTCATTATAATTGAACGGTTCTTTAATTTTCAGGTTCGGCTGCTATAGAGAATGTGTCATTGGTCCCTATAGATTTAAACAGGTTAAAGGGGGTTGTCTGAGAATCCAGAACCAGCGTGGTCCGCTTCTTAAGAGAGGTCTCCAGTGCATTGCGGCGGAAGTTAAAGATGGCCAAATCTGGATTCCTTTCCAAGACCTTATAGTACTTGGAGGCCTCAGCTTCTGCCTGACCGGTGATTTCAATAGCGCGCGCATTGGCCTCAGCCAAGATTTTACTCGCTTCATTATCGGCGATGGAGCGAATGATGCGTGCCTCTTTTTCACCTTCTGCCTGGAACTGTTTCACGCGGGTCTCACGCTCTGCACGCATACGGTCCATGACCTTTGTTGTAATGCTTTCGGGCAATCCCAGTTGTTTGATTCTTACAAAGCTGACTTCAATCCCGTAGCTGTCCAGGGATTTTTCTCCGATCTGGCTGAGGATCGATTCTTCAATAAAGTCAAACTTGGTTCCCGATTCACTGGTAGAGATGATCTCCGAAAAGAGCCTCTGGCCAATGATAGCGTTTTTGGCATTACGGATCATTGGCTCCAATGCAGCCTCAGCCTTAAGTTTATCCCCATTGAGGCTTTCGAGATAGAGCTGTGGTTTAACCACTTTCCATCCGCTGAAAACCGTGATGAGAATATTGATAGCGTCTTTGGTGGAGGTCTGTTCGAAAACCCGTTCAAAGTTTTGAGTCCGGTTATCGAAGCGGTGAATTTTTTGGATGGGCCAGGGCATGCGCCAGTAAAGACCCGGGTCGGTGATGCTGCGTGAATATTTCCCAAAAGTGGTGACTACGACAATATCGGTCTGACGCACTTGAAAAGCAAACATCATCAGAGCGAAGATAAGTGCCAGTACGAATCCGGTCACCAGGCTGATTGCATTACGATTTTTCATATTCTTTTAAAGTGATTAGAGCTAAAAGTTAATGTTTTATTTGCCAGTTCTATAGGAGCTTAATGTTTAATCTGTGTCATCAATGTTTAGGTCTCGAAAGAGGTCCTTATTCAGGCGGTCTTCCAGGTTCAACCAGATGGTTTCCTGCGTATTGGTGGTTCCCAACACAAACTTGCGTGTATCCTGAGTTGCTTTGGCAACCGTTTCCAAGTAGGCATGCTGCGTATAAACAGAAGGAGAGGCAGCCCAGGCGACTTCCTGATTTTCAAAACTCTTGGACTGAGCATAAGCGATATTGGTTTTGGTTTGACCAACACTATCGGCCGTGAGAACGATATTGGTCGCCTCAGCATGAGAACTGGGTACTTTGGCCAGCGCATAACCTTCTGCGTTGAGGATGCTGACCTCTTTTTCCTGGAGAGAGCCAACCACGGCCTCCCAGGCATCGGCAACATTAATGGGTGGGTGAATCCCTTCGAGCCCAACAAAAGTGATCTCTACGCCGAGCTCTTCCACATTTTTTTGAATGCGCGCCTTAATTTCATCTGCAGCTTTGAGCCGGCCTTCGGCCATGATTTCCTCCAAGTCCACGTTAATGAGATAGCGGATGACCTCGCGGTTAGCCGCATTTTCCAGCAGGGTTGCCGCGTCTTCGTTTTTCAGGAGCCAGGACCTGATGTCACGCACTCGGTATTGTACCGGTATATTGACTGAGAGCAGGTTGACAGGCACTGCCTGGTCTGAACTTGAGTCGAGGAGTTTGGTCACATCTTTGCTGGCCACGAGCATGTTGAACTCTTCTTTGAAGTGCGGACGAGTCCAAAGAATGATTTCACGCTCTGCCGAGCGCTTGGTGTCATCTTCAAAGCCGATATAAAGTGTATGAATTTCGTGGCTGGCATAGCGGTAGACCTTATCAATTGGCCAGGGAAATTTGAAGTGAAAGCCGCTTTGTAAAACTTCTTTACCTGCAACGGGCTTACCAAACCGCTCAAGAAGCGCCTCCTCCTGCGGAGAGATAATCACGAATGAAGAGCTGAGAAAGAGAAGCGTCAACTGAGCCAAAACGATCCAGGCCAGCGTTCTTTCAAGCAGGCGATAGAACCAGGTTTCAGAGACTTTGAAGCCAAACTGGTAATCCAGAGCCTCAGCAGCCGTGCGAATCAGGCCGTCGGGCTGGCCCAATAGACCGATCAAACGGCTTTCATAGAGGATGCGCCCCATCTGGCCACGCTGGCGCGGGCGGTATATCTCCATGACCAGTCCCAGGATGGTTTCTATAGCAACGATTGCCAGGAAAACAACCAGCAGTTTTGCAACAATTGCATCCATGCCTGAATAGCCAAACCAGGCAAAAAGCTCTACCAGAGAGCCGAAAAGAGCGAGCACCGAGCCAAGCATCAGGTAGCTGGCGCCGGCTTGAAGAATACGTTGGTGAGAGATGCGTGAGAGGCCGGCTGCATAACGGCCTACAATAAAGAGGACCAGCCCTGCCACACCCAAAAGGGCCATTACCAGGAGCGAGTTATCCGAGTTAATGGGGCCCAAATCATCGAATTTTCTCCAGAGGTACAAAGCCATAACGCCCTGGGTGATTGCCAGAAGCGTTGCAAAGGCGGGAACAAAATACTTTTCAAACTGTTCGCGTGCGCGGCGGGCAGGGTAGAGCTCAGCATCGGTGCCAAAGAGGGCCGATTTACCGGCATCCCTTTTGAGTTCTCCCACCTCTAATCGCTCGTTCCACTCGCGAGCCCCCAGGCGCATCTGGAAATAGTTCACGCAGCCGACGACAAACCCCATGGCCACAAACACTCCGCCAACAAGAACGGTGTGCGAGCTACTATAAACCGCCATCCAACCAAAGCAAATCCCTACCAGAAGGAGTGTTGCCAGGTTGATCAGGCCGATTCTTTCAACACTTTTTTCCATAATTTTAAATCAAATAACGCATCTTTATCGTACAGAGCTTTTAATTGAGCTCACGGTTATCAAACAGGCAAAAGCCGAGCGAAACCACAGCACCCATAAAGCAGAGCATGTAGGTGAAGGCATGCCCCACGTAAGCCCATGGTATTCCATTTTCGTTTTCAATGGCATCTGCCAACCAAAAATTTTGCCAATTAGGGACAAGGGTATAGAGCAAAGAGCCTACCCAGGAGCCAGCCTCGGCCATTCTGCCAAAAAGATAGTCCGACATGAGGCCAAGCATCAAAAGAATAGCGCAAATCGTAAGCGTCGCAATCATGTCCAATCGTGTCGAGCAGGTCACTGCCAGAGAGGCGATCAGCCAGAGCATGAAGAGGATACAGACCACTGCCGGCACCAGGCTCCAGTCGACCTCCGCAGCGAATTTTTGAAGCTGGAATTCCTGATCGAAAAAATTAATCACAACGAAAGCCAGGGTTAGCATAACAAGCAGAGCGGCGACTGCATTGGAGACAAAGTTTTTTTCTAAAAAGTAATTCATGAAAGCAGCAATGCCAAAAGCAAGCACCATGCTGCCATAGAATATGTTTGAGCCGACCGGATCTGCATCACCATAAGCATCATAGCCCATACGGCTGGCCAGGAGAATAGAGAGAAGATTGATATAAACCATGATGCTCAAACCTGCGCAGACGCCGATTAATTTGCCCAGAAGAAAAGCAATACGCCCGACCGGTTTGGAAAGAACAGCCAGAGCGGTTCCACCTTTCAATTCATCCGCCAATGAAGCGGTAGCTGCCAGGACAGCGGCAAAAAGACCAGAAAGCAGCAGCACCGCCATCGTGCTGGTTTTTACCAGTTTTATGTCTTCTCCCAGTCCAAAATAGGGGGTGATCGAGAGAAAAACGATAAAACTGCTGGAGGCGCTCATCAGGATCAGGAAAATAGGCTGCCTGAGTAGCTCCATGAAGCTATTTTTTGCAATACTGAATGTCTCTCTCATTTACGTCTCTGAAGGCCATTGAAGGGCCGAAACT
>JAGVTF010000161.1 GCA_019136955.1 Verrucomicrobiota bacterium | reverse complement strand
CACAGGAATAGTTCAGGATGAGCTCCGAGCTGCCTGTTAAATGAAACGCACGATGCCCGCGGGATTTGCCTGCGGGCATCGTGATTTAGTGAAACTCTTTTAAAACAAATAAAATGACTACTATTTTTGCAAAAGAAAAGCTGGCCCTTCTGTTGGGAGCCGCTTTGATATGGATGGGTGCTTCTGCAATGAACGCAGCAAGCGCCGATAAAGCTCCGGAGCTGGAGCCCGGGTTTAGCTGGATTTTTAATGGCAAGGAGCTGGATGGCTGGGATGGCGACCCGAAGTTCTGGAGCATTCGAGATGGAGCCATCTGTGGAGAGACCACTGACGAGAACCCGGGCACGCGGAACACGTTCATGATCTGGACGGCCGGGGAGGTGAAAGACTTCATTCTGCGCTTTGATTACCGCATCACCGGCAATAATCCCGATAAATGGGGCAACTCCGGCCTTCAGTATCGCGCTCGCCGGCTGAGCCCCGAGGGGTGGGCACTCCATGGCTACCAGGCTGATATTGATACACCGGTCTTCTATACCGGCATTCTTTATGAAGAGGGGGGCCGGGAAATTGTCTCGCTGCGCGGAGAGTCGACCCATCTGGGCAAGGAGAAGGTGAGCAAAAGCCTCCTCCCGCACGAGGAAAACACGCTTGAAGGAATCAGCAACAGCCTGAGGGATAAGGTCCGCGTGGAGGATTGGAACAGCTACTCGGTCCGGGTGGAGACGCTGGCGGATTCTTCCTACCGTCTGACCCATACGATCAATGGCCACCTGATGACCCACGTGATTGACGCTTCGGGCAAGGGTGCCAGCTCCGGGCTTCTGGGGCTGCAACTCCATGAGGGGCGGAACATGAAGGTGGAGTTCAAGCATATCCGCATCAAACACCTGAACCAATAGGGAGCTGAGAGCGGATGAGCGACTCAACCTTGAGGCGCCCTGATGGACGCCTGGCCGGAGAGCTGCGGCCGATCAGTTTTGTGAAAAACATTGCTCCGTATGCGCTTGGTTCGGTTCTGATTCGCTGGGGCAATACGCAGGTGATCTGTGCCGTCAGTTGCGAAGAGAGCGTTCCCCGCTGGATGAAAGAGCAGGGGGTGCAGGGTGGCTGGGCGACTGCCGAGTACTCGATGCTCCCCTACAGTACCTTGGGGCGCAAGCCCCGTGATATTACTCGGGGGCGTCTGGACGGACGCAGCCAGGAGATTCAGCGATTGATCGGCCGCTCCATCCGCTCCGTATTGAACCGCGAAGCGCTGGGGGCTCGCACGCTCTATGTGGATTGCGACGTGGTTCAGGCCGATGGCGGGACCCGTGCCGCGAGCATTACCGGCGCATTTGTCGCTCTCAAAATGGCGGTTCGGAAGCTTTTGGATGAGGAGAGGATTTGGGAGGACCCCATCCAGAAATCGGTTGCCGCGGTGAGTGTCGGCATCCTGAAGGGGAGGGCGCTGCTGGACCTTGACTACCAGGAGGACTCCGCCGCCGAGGTCGATATGAATATCGTCATGACCTCCTCGGGCGAGTTTTGCGAGCTTCAGGGGACGGGAGAGCAGGTTACTTTTTCGGAGAAAGAGCTGCAGGAGATGCTGGAGCTGGGCCGGCGCGGTATTTACCGGCTCAATGAACTGCAGGAGGTCGCCTTTTTGGAGGGGGAAAAGGGTGATTGAGCCGCTTTTAGCGGAAAAGCATTGCAAGGAGGGCCCTCTCTGTAGAGAATAGCCGAGGAAGAGTTTTACAAAGAAACTTTCAGTTATTTTGCAAAATGAATCGCGTGGAAATGCGGATTATCTATAAGGGTAACGTCCAGGGGGTGGGGTTTCGCTGGATGGCCAAACGTATTTCCTGCGGTTATGAAGTTGTTGGCTTTGTCAGGAATTTACCCGATGGCTCCGTTGAACTGGTGGGCCAGGGAGAAAAAAGTGAATTAGAAGAATTTGCACAGGCAATACGTGATTCGGGTTTGGGTCCCTCTATTCGGGATGAAAACATGAGCTGGACCCAACTATCTGCCGCCGCGGAGGCGCAAGGGCATCAAAAATGCTATAAAGGATTTGATATTGCTTGAAACAATAGGAAATGAAGTACGCGATTATAGCAGACATTCATGGAAATTTGGAAGCGCTGGAGGCGGTGTTGCAGGATGCCAAAGAGCAGAATGTGACCCACTATGCCTGCCTGGGCGATGTGGTGGGCTACGGAGCTAACCCCAAGGAGTGTCTGGATATCGTAAGGGAGATGAAAATCCCTTGCATTAAAGGAAACCATGATGAGTATTGCTCATCGGGCAAAGACCCCGAGGGGTTTAATGACTCGGCGCGGGAGGCGATTCTCTGGACCCGCAACCAGATGAGCGATGATGATTTGAAGTGGCTGCGCGAGCTCAAATATCTCCGGATCATGGCCAATTTCACGCTGGTTCATGCGACTCTGGATGGTCCGCAGCGCTGGGGCTATATTTTCGATAAACTCCAGGCGGCAGCCAGTTTTATCTACCAGCAAACCCCGGTTTGCTTTTTTGGGCATACCCATGTGCCGCTGGCCTTTGTGCGAGACAGCGTGGTTCGCGGCGGGACCTATTCCTCCTTCAAGGCCGAGGGGGGCAAGAAATATCTTCTAAACGTCGGGAGCGTCGGCCAGTCGCGCGATGGCGTCGCCAAAGCGACCTATCTCGTCTATGACCTGCCGGCAGCGCACTTTGAGCTGCGCCGCCTGGACTATGATATCTCCACGGCGATGGATAAGATAAAGAAAGCGGGGCTGCCGCCACGGCTGGCCGACCGCCTGGCCGAAGGACACTGACGAGGCCCCCTCAAAAAGTAGCCGGTTTTTCCTGTGGAGAACTCTCCCAAGATACTCATCTGCAAACCCAGTTCTCTGGGGGATATCATCCATGCGCTGCCGGTCTTGCGGCATATCAAGCGGGCATGGCCGCAGGCGCAAGTCTACTGGTGGGTCAATGTCGGACTGGCCCCGATTTTGGAGGAGGACCCGGACCTCACGGGGGTGATTCACTTTGACCGACGCGCCTGGGGACGGCTCCGGCAGCTTCCGCGGAATCTGGAGCAAATTCGCCGTATCCGGCGGATGAAGTTCGATTACGTCCTGGACCTGCAGGCGCTTTTACGCAGTGCGCTCTTTTCCTGGCTTCTCCGGCCGGGCCGGCTGATCGGCCTGGATGCGCGCCGAGAGGCGGCACCGCTCTTCTACCACCAGGCTTTTTCGAGACCTCACCCCAATACGCACGCGGTGGATTGGTATCTGGAGGTGCTCAAGGCACTCAAGATAGAGCCGAGCGCGGACTTTGAATGGATTGCGCCCAAGCCGCTTGCTGCGCAATCACTACAAGCCAGATTAAAAATTACGGCGGATACCGCGCCCATGAAAACGCTCCTCTTGCAACCGTGTACTCGGTGGCAAAGCAAGCAGTGGCCGCTGGAGCACTTCATCAGTTGCGTCAAGGAGATACTGGAGCGGCGGGAGGATATCCAGGTCTATCTGCTGGGCTCCAGAGAGGATAAGGCGACAGGGGAGGCGATCATCCGGGTGAGCGGCCGCAAACGCGTGCGCAACCTCTGCGGGAGCCTGAGCCTGCCCGAAATGGTGGAGTGCATTCGCCTGGGCGACCTCATGCTCACCGCCGATACGGGGCCGATGCATGTGGCGGCGGCGCTGAAGAAGCCGCTGGTCGCTCTATTTGGCGCCACCAATCCTTACCGGACGGGGCCTTATGAGCAGTTGGATTCGGTCCTCATGGCCGGTTTGCCCTGCTCGCCCTGCCTCCGGAAGCGCTGTCCGCTCACGCCATCGCCCAAGTGTATGTATGATCTGGCGCCCGGGCGTGTGGTCGAGGCTATTTTGGCGAAAATCTGAGGGCGCCGCTTTTTCCGAAACATCAAAAAACCGGACCCATTTTCGCAAACAGGCCCGGTCTCTTTCGTTCTTCTCCGATATTCTTTCAGTTCGGTTCTTTACTCAACCAGTTTGCCGGTGGCCTGCAGTACGACCACGGAGGCATAGGGGTTCTGGAACTCGGAATTGATCTTGATATTGAGGCCGGCATCGGTCTGCTCGGTCTCCAGAGCTTTCAGTTTGGGATCGGCCATCATCCAGCAATCGACGGCGGAATCGGGCTTGATCGGGACGGTGATGGTATCATTTTCGGGCCAGTTGAAGACCATGAGGTAGAGCCGGTCTTCTTTGGCGGTGATGCGGCCCCAATCGACCGCTTTGAGCGGGTTGGCGGTGGTGCCGTAAATGGCCGAGCCGTATTTCTTCATCCAGGCGCCCAGGTCGCGGAACCGGACATAGGTCGCCTCGGGGATCGAGCCATCGGGGCAGGGGCCGACGTTGAGCAGATAATTGCCGCCCTTGGAGACGATATCGATGGTGTTGCGGATGACCGTCTCGCTGCTCTTCCAGTTCAGGTCATGTTTGCTGAAGCCCCATGTGCCGTTGAGCGTCATGCAGACCTCCCAATCGACTCCGGGCATCCCTGTTTCGGGGATATGCTGCTCGGGCGTGGTGAAGTCGCCCTTGGCCGGGTTGAAGATGGAGAGGTTATCTCCGGAAACGTTGCCCGAATTGAAGAGGCGGTTATTCTGGATGATCATCGGGTTGCTGGCGCGAACCTGGTTCAGGAGCGCATTGGCGCGCCAGTGGTGGCCTTCAGCGCTCGGGTGAGAGAAATCCCACCAGAGGATATCCAGCGGTCCGTAGTGGGTGGTGAGCTCACGCACCTGATCCGAGAGGAAATCGAGATAGCGGTTGAAGTCGTGACCCTCTACCGGCAGCGGCTTATCCTTGTTGCGCTGGTGCTTGAGGGGGTGCGGGAGGGTGTTGTCGAAAGCGATATAATCGGGATGATGCCAATCGATCATCGAGTGGTAGATGCCGACTTTGAGGTCCTGCTGGCGCACGGCATTAATGATCTCGCGGGCCAGGTCGCGTCCGCAGAAATCCATCGCGTCATAGTCGCTCACCGTGCTGTCGTGCAGGGCGAATCCCTCATGGTGCTTACTGGTGAAGACGACGTATTTGGCACCCATCTCCTTGGCAAGAGCGGCCCATTCTTCGGCAAAGCCTTCCTTGGGTTTGAAGATCGGCCTCAGCGCTGCTTCGTATTCAGCCGTGGGGATTCCGGCCGAATTCTGAATCCATTCGCATCCGCCCCAGTATTTTTTGCCGTCCCAGACCCCGGCTGCCTGAGAGTAGAGACCCCAGTGGACGAACATACCCAGACGAGCCTCGCGCCACCAGGCCATACGCTCATCGCGCTCTTTTTGGGTTTCGACCGCAACCGCATTAAAGGTTGTAAATGCCGCGGCAGCCAGAACTGCCGCCACGGTCAAAGCTTTGAGTAGCGTTTTCATCGCCCAGAGGATAAGAGACCCGCACCCCTTTTGTAAACCCTAAAAACGGTGACCTCTGCACCCCTTCCGGGGTGCAGCAAATCTGAGGTATGCGGAGCATACCAATAACATAGCCCGGGGTCGAAGACCCCGGGTACCATCCGTCCCACATTCTTCTACGACCCCGTCGGGGTCGCATCCGTCTGCAAATAATTCGTGCTCATCTGTCTCCATGCACATTTCTTCATAGCCGGGAGCTTTTTCCTGTCGGGTCCCATTCCCACCTTTCTCAGTGCCTGGAGGGCACACGCCTCGGAGAGGCGAATGTGCATAACCGTAGGTGCCTCTCCCGTAGGGTGAGGTACCTACGGATAGAAGCGCCCCCCATATCCCCGCCCGGAGGGCGGTACTTCACAACCTGAACTTCCCATTCAATAAAATCTGTGTCCATCCGTGTCTATCTGTGGTTCTCCCTTTCTTCTCCATTCACGGTTAAAAAAATTGAAAAAAACA
>JAGVTF010000015.1 GCA_019136955.1 Verrucomicrobiota bacterium | reverse complement strand
AATTTCCACTTTTGCAGAAAGAGCTTTGTTTTTGGTATGGGCAAAAACCACTTCGTGAGCAACTTGGACAAAGTCGTCTATTGCCTTTATGGAGGGAGGAACGCTGTAGCTGTGTGTACAGGGTTTTGTGGTTGTTTTTGAAATGGCTGAAATAGAAATGTCATCTTTTACCACGTTATATCCCAGCTTAAAGAAAACATCAGCAATTCTAAACGTGGTAGAAGGGGTTAGACCTTCTTTCGCTACAGAGGTAATGAATTCCTGCAAAAGCTCGTCGCTGGAAGTTTGCCCATGTTTGTTTTGGATGTCGTTTAGACCATCGGTATAGGCAAAAATGATAGAGTCCTCAGGAAAAGAGATGGTATGAGTATCGTCTGGTGTGTAGACCGCCTCGGGAACCAATCCCAAAGGAATGCTTCCCTTTTCTTTAATATCTGGCTGCTCAATCAACCCTTGTGAAGGGCTATAGATAACAAACTCAGGATGTCCTGCGGTCTGATAAGCGATCCTGTTCTTATTGAAGTCAATAATCCCCACCAGGCAGGTCATATAGTGGTCAGTCGATATCTCTTCGAGAAAGGCCTGCAAATGATTGAGCAAGTGGTGAGGCTCAATCGTTTCACTGGATGCTTTGCGTATAAAGTTAGCAATGGAGATTTCTACAGCTGACATGCAAAGAGCCGAGCGAATACCATGACCAGAAATATCCCCTACTACCTTGAGAAATAAGCCATCCGAGATTTTAAAAGTATTTACAATATCTCCGGTAATTTGCATGTATGGAAAATAATAGTGAGCAAAAGAAGCACCATTTTCGTGAGAGTACCAGTGAGGGAGCATGAACTTTTGAATTTCTCCTGCCAGAGAAATATCTTTTTCCATCTCAGCAAAATAGGTTTTCTCTTCTTTGGTGGCCTGCAGTTCAGAGACAATGCTGGCTACTGTGCCTTCTAATTGTTCTCTGCTGAAACCTTTGCTTTGATAATATGTGTTTTTATCACTGGAGATTTCTTTAAGAAGGGTTCCAACGGCGTCATCCACTTTGGCTGTCAGCATGATGATGGGGATGTCCGGGTTTTCATTTCGAATTAAGGAGCGCAGTTCCATACCGCTGATTCCCGGCATCATAATATCCAGAATGAGAAGATCAAAATGTTCCTCCTTGAAAAGAGCCATTGCTTCCATGGCGTTAGCGCAAGCTGTGACCTGGTAGGTAGGCTCTGGCAGGCACACTTTAACTATTTTCCTCATGAAGCTGTCATCATCAACAGCTAAAATTTTGATTGAACTCTCTTTTTCCATGTTTCCTTGTTGCGAGCCTCTCGTAGCAATCCTTCCTTCTAAGAAAGATTTAGACCAAAAAGCTTTTTTTGTCAAACTATAAGAGCCAGTTCAATAGCGGGTTCACGGGTTAAAAAATGAGTTTCTGGAAGTGTCTTCTTCTTAAAAGCTCTCAGCCATGACCTGATCTTTAAGGAGGATGTCTGGCAGGCATCTGTTCACTTCATCCCGGGAGCGTGGGAGGATAAAGAGTGAGGTATAGCCGAAAGAAAAGCAGACTGGTTATGAAAGATCAAATCCCATTGCTTCAAGAGCACTTTTGAGTTTAGCGGGGGAGTGGCCTGTCACCAGATAGAGAGCAGCCATACGTACTGCCAAGCCGTTGGTGACTTGATCTAAAATAACCGAGCATTCGCAGTCGGCTATTTCACTATCAATTTCCACACCGCGGTTAATTGGCCCGGGGTGCATGATGGTTGCTCCGGGCTTCATCAAGCGTACCCTCTCTTTTGTGAGGCCAAAAAAGGCGGTATATTCACTAAGGCTGGGGAAGGCTGACTTGCGTTGACGTTCATGCTGAATGCGCAGAAGATTTACAAAGTCAGCTTCGGCTATCGCCTCCTCTACTTCATAGGAGACGTGGCAGCCCATTTTTTCAAAACTCAGAGGAACCAGAGTAGGGGGGCCGCAAAGTGTAACATGAGCACCCATTTTAGTTAGAAGCCAGATATTGGAGCGTGCGACCCGGCTATAGAGGATGTCTCCCAATATGGTGACTTTAACCCCCGCAAAAGAATTTTTTTTATCTAAAATGGTTAAGGCATCCAGGAAACCCTGGGTAGGATGTTCATGGGCTCCGTCACCACCGTTGAGGACCGCAGAGGTGACTCTTTCGGCTACGAACTGTGGGGCGCCTGAGGCACTATGTCGCATCACGAGTACGTCGGTCTGAAGGGCCTGCAGATTCAGTACTGTATCCTTTAGAGTTTCTCCTTTTTTAAGAGAAGAGCCTTCGGCTGAAAGGTTTACTACAGTTGCGCCTAAATGTTTGGCTGCCAACTCAAAGCTGGTTCGTGTACGGGTAGAGGGCTCAACAAAGAAATTGGCGACGGTACAGCCCTGGAGAAGCGGAGCGTGCTTTCTTGCGGAGAGACAGACTTTTTTGAAGTATTGTGCGCAGTTTAAGAGGGTTTGGATCTCCAAAGGCGAGAGACTTTCAATATCTAAAAGGTCTTTACGAGTCCAGTCCATTTGGTCCAATCAGAGAGAGATGCGCAGTTTAAAAGATGTTGGGTTTAAAGGGGGACAAGGATGTTACTGAGGTGGTTTTTGAATTTGGGTTCTTATTTTCATTCGGGCTTCCAGCCACTTGGTACGATGTTTAATTCGCCAGTCGGTCAGAGCCCGTTCAAAACCAATATCATAGCCGGCTCTCTCAGATTCAATCCACTTGTGGCGCATTATCTCTTCTTTTTCGGCTTGGAACTCCTTGTAAAGCTCAGAGCTTTGAACATGAAAGTAATCACTGCTACCAGCTTTAACGGTATCGTTATCTTTCAGTGGTGATCGCATAAATACATCCCTTTCCGAGCGGTTGCTCATACGCAACCGCTCAATGCCATTATACACTGTAAACGAGGAAAAACTCAAATCTTATTATTTGAAAAATCTTTTTTTAGGGTTTCTGCATTCTTCAAAAGTAAACCGGCTGAAGCAAGAGGGGCTGTAAAGGGAAGAGGGCTGGTTTAAAAAAGACTACATTAAACTTCTGTGAGAATGTGGGCTTAAAGAGAATATACTCTGCTGGTACAGAAAAGAACCCTGGTTTTTGGATGAGAAAGCCTGCACGTGAAACGATGTTTTGAAAAGAATTGAGAAAGCAAAGCAGGCCTTCGTGAAGCTGCTATTGGAGTTTTCGTTCGTAATGCAGTGAGCGCTGAGTCACGCTTTCCACATAGCGCCGAGTTGAGGGATAGGTGATATTGTTGAGGAAGTGGGAGCTATTGGTCAGTGCTGAACCGGAGGTCCATCTCAGAACCGCTTTGCGTCCGGCGTTATAATCAGAAAGAGCATAAGGCAGAGGGTTATCTGTTTTATTATAACGGTTGAGCATTTTGCCTAAATACCAGGTGCCGATATAGATGTTAGTCTGGGGGTTGAAAAGATGGCTGGGGTGGAAGTCTTTAATTTTATTATCGGAACACCACTCCTGAGCCGTGAGTTCACGTATTTGCATGAGCCCAACCTCTCCAACACTTCCCAGTGCGCTTGGCTTAAAACGGCTTTCTTGCCAAATCACGGCCTTAATGAGAGACGGTTTAACATTATATTGAAGTGCCGCCAGCTGTATTTGTCGGTCAAAGCGCGCTTGTTGGCTGTTGTGCTGCCAGATAAGGGCGCCCGCCAGAATAATCATGAAAAGAATCAGAGCGGGAATCAGCAGGAAGCGGTGCGTAGATTGCTTGAACATCGTATGTAAAACTGTGGACCTTGGACCTTGCAAAGTGTGCTGCGCAATGGCAAGGAACAAGATAGACCAATATTAACGTAAAAATCAATCTTGGTTTTTCTCTATGAGCTTTGGGGAGGCTATAAGCCGAATTTTGTTCTCCTAAAAAGGAGAGAAGATCATTTCTCTTTAAAGCAACCTAACCCGGAACCCCGGTTTTCACTCTGAAGCGGATCTCTTCAAAAGGGTTCTCTATTTGGTTTTGCGCCGGATGGGGTTTACCGTGCCCCGCAGATTACTCATTGGGCGGTAGTCTCTTACACTACCTTTTCACCCTTACCTTGCTTTAACAACAAGGCGGTCTTTTTTCTGTGGCACTTTCCGTGAAATTGCTTTTAAGCAACTCCCCCGTCTGTATCTCATTTTTCATGAGTTAGACGGCATCTGATCCTGTGGCGTTCGGACTTTCCTCTCCCGACTTACTCGGAAGCGACCTTCCGCCTCACCAAAGCCAGTTAAAATGTAGACCAGTAAAGATGAGAAAGCAAGAAGGGGTTAGCTAAGAGATTTTTTTGTCCACGCGCCGCCCTAAATAGATAGCCGTGATAATCAGGATAGACCCTATTGAAAAGCGCAGTGGATTTGCTACAGTCTCTTGAAATAAAATCAAAGCTAAAAATACGCTCATCGGTATTTTCAGGTCGTTCATGACAGCCAAAGCCGAAGGGCCAACCTCTACAGCGCCTTTGTTCCACAGCCAAAAACCGAGGGCCGTAGGAATACAACCCAGATAGAGAAGGGCAGCCCATTGGAAGGGAGTCGGCGAAAAACTACTCCAGTCTGTTGTAACTAAGGCAAAAGGAAGAGCTATAAGTGCTGCGCCCAGATAGGCGCTGGCCATTACAGCATTGCTGTTTGCCCCCAAATATTGTTTCCAGAAAACCTGACCCAAAGCAAAGCAGACATTGGCGCCCTGCACTAAAAGTATGCCAGTAAGGGATGCATTAATAGCCGCAGGGTTCCAGACAATGAGTAGAGCTCCACACATGGAGAGCGCAGCGCAGGTGAAATATTGATAGCGGATGGATTTGCTAAAATAAGAGAACAATAAAGCCACCCACATCGGAGTTGTCGTGGTGAGAAGTGCTACTTCACTGCCTTGCAAATAGTGAAATGCCCGAATAAACAGAATATACATCAAGCCAAATTGTATGGCCCCAATGCACAGTGCACAAAAATGTTTTTTTACATTTACTCTTCGTAAGAATGGAGAAAAAACCAACGCGGCCAGGGCTAAACGCAAAAATGAAACGGCATCGCTGGGAAGTGTCGTCACCTGTTGCTTGATCAATCCGAAAGAAAAAGAAAACAGGATTGTCGCGCTGATCAAATAAAAATAGCCGAGCAAAGTTTAAATTTCTTTACTAATGCGTACTGCGCAAAAATCAACACCGCACATAGTACAGTATTGGGCTCTTTTTTCGTGATCCATTTCCTTGCCACTTTCTTTCAGAGCTTCATTCCGGAACTCTCGGGCTCGGTCTGGGTCTAATGCCAGCTCAAACTGTTTTTCCCAATCAAAATCAGCGCGGGCCTGGCTGATAGCATCATCTCGATCGCGTGCATGGGGACGACCCAGGGCAACATCGGCAGCATGGGCAGCGATTTTATAGGCGATCACCCCGTTGCGAACATCTTCTGCATTGGGCAAGCCCAAGTGCTCTTTAGGCGTCACATAGCAAAGCATAGAGGCGCCGTAAAAGGCTCCCATGGTAGCACCAATGGCACTGGTGATATGGTCGTAGCCTGGAGCGCAATCAATAACAACTGGTCCCAGTATATAAAATGGAGCATCCCCGCAGAGCTCCTGCTCTCTGCGCATGTTCATGGCAATTTCATGAAAAGGGATATGTCCTGGACCTTCAACCATTGCTTGAACACCGGCTGCACGCGAGCGTGAAACCAGTTTGCCTAAAACTTCCAGCTCCGCGAACTGTGCCTGATCGCTGGCATCAGCAAGGCAACCTGGGCGCATTCCATCGCCCAATGAAAGGGTGACATCATGCTTCTGGCATATTTCTAAAATCTTATCAAAACAGGAATAGAAGGGGTTTTCTTTGTTCTTTAGTTTCATCCACCGGGCAAGAATGGAGCCTCCTCGGCTGACAATC
>JAGVTF010000059.1 GCA_019136955.1 Verrucomicrobiota bacterium | reverse complement strand
CAGACGGCTGGAGAGACTCTCGAGTGGTGAGACTGGACCGAAAAAGAGTAGAAAAAATTAGCTTTAAAGCACCGTCCCCTTACGGTTTTGAGCTGGAGCGCAGAGTAGGGGACCCAGAGCGTTGGAGCATTGTCCGCCCTACGCCAGCCAGGGCTGAATCCAAAAAGGTTACTGCTTTATTGGAACTTTTTTCTGAGTGGGATGTGCTCAAGTTTGTGACCGATAACCCCAGAGAGTTTAATACCCGCTACGGGTTGGCGCAGCCGCAGGCTGAAATTGAATTTATGTTTAGCAGCGCCTCTTTGGCTTCTGGGGTGAACCCTGAAGCTTTACCATCAGATGTTCAGGCCAGCCTGGCTCCAGGGGCGGAGCTGCGAACACTGAAGGTTGAGTTCGGAAATATAGACGTTACCAATACTGAGGCAGCCTATATTGGGTTAATTGATAAAGGAAACACCAACGTTATTCTTGCAAAAGGAGAGTTTCTGAAAAACTTGATGTTCCCCTGGCAGGAGCTTCGTACTCAACGGCTTTGGGATATTGAAACGAATGAGGTCAAAGAGGTGGTTTTCACAACTTCTCCCACGAATGAAAAAGAACGAGGTGGCTTTGTGTTAAAAAAAGAGGACTCCATGGAAAGCTGGCGGGCCGAAGGGTTTGGAGCCAATACTCTTAGTGGGACCAATAGCTACAAAGCTGACCCCAAAGTGGTGGAGTGGGTTTTGGACCAACTGGCTCACACGGAGGTTTGGGAGGTGGCCAAGGATGCAGTGACTGATTTTTCCCCGTATGGTTTAGAGGAACCGTTTCAGAGTATTCGAGTAGAGAGAGAAGGATTGGTGCCTCAGCAGGTGGACTTTGGTTGGGCTCAAAGTCTGGCTGCGGATTCTGAAGAGGATGAGGAGGTTGTCTATGTACGATCGCGCGGCTCAGGCAACCTGGCAAACGAATCCTCAGTAAGCGAAGTGGCAATAGCTGATGCGCTTAAGTTCCCCACCGATGCTTTCCAGATGAGTGTGCGGGATGTGATAAACTTTACGACCAATGACTTTGTACAGGCGACTTTTCAGTTGGGAGAGCGCACCCGTACCGTCGAGCGTGGTCTGGCTGGTGAATATAAGATAGCTGGGTATAGCGGAGAAATCCCGGAAGAGGTGATTTTTATTTTTGACGAGCTGGTTTATCGGTTGGGGACGTTGCGTGCCGAGAGCTGGATATACATTGGCGATGAGATACCACCAGAGTTTGAAATGCCAGAAGTTGAGCGCTCTTTGAAAGTTCAGTACCTGAGAAAGGGGAATGTGGGAGAGTGCCATCTCATTTTTGTAGGAATGAGGGTGGATGGAATGCAGATTGCCGCGGTGAGACGACAAGGTAAAATGTGGATTTTCAAGTTTCCTCCAGTGGTCTATGAATATTATGGGGATATGCTTGATATCCTGATGGGCAGGGATGCAGCAGGGAGAAAATAACCGAGACTTGCGGGCTCGCAAGGCAGTAGCATTTTGGCTGTACTTGAAACAGAAAAGAGCATTAATGCGTTGGATGTTCTATCCAGTGTTTGGTGCTTTAATTTTAATTTTTTTCTGTTTTGTCTGGTTATCAACAGTCGGATTGCCTGCTTTTGCCACTCGGCAAATTGCCCATGAACTCAACTCTTTGGGGTTTGAATTTAAAGCGCAAAAACTGAAGCTGACCTGGGGGTTGGGTGTCTATGCTTCAGGGCTCTCTCTTTCTCCTAAAGAAGAAGGCGGAGCACACTTTTGTTTATCGGATGCTGTGCTCAACATCGGTTTTTGGAGGTGGCTTCAGAGTGGCAATGTTATCGGTTCGGTTCAGATCCGACAGGGGCATTTACAGTGGCCCCTTGGAGAGCAGGAAGGCGAAGAGCTTGAACTTGATGAGATAGCTGGAGTGATGGTATTTGACGAAGTTGAGCAGGATGTTTGGACTCTTAAGAACCTTAGGGGCAAGCTCCTCAATACGGAGATAAATATCACCGGTGAGCTCAAGAATGCCGATGCACTGGCCAGAATGCAACTGCCAAAAAAGAAAGACCGTGACCCTGAGCAACTCAAGAAAATCAAGAGGTCTATCTTGTATTCTCTAAACTTGTTAAAGACCTTTGAGACGGAGGCCTCCCCGCAGCTAATGCTCAGGCTCAGACTTGATGCTGAAGACTGGATGAAATCCAGCGCAGATGTGATTTTCGATCTACAGGATTTGAGGGGAAGTTATGGAGCCGGAGAGCGCTTCCAGGCACAAATTTTACTGGCAGATTTGGGAAGCACCAACGGATTGAGAAGCTTGAAGTTGCGCGCTAATTTGGAAAAGGCTTCCAGCCAGCGCTTCGATATCTACCTGGATCAAATTAACTTTGAGGGAACTCTCTTTTTTGATAGCGACAAGATGCTTCCGCTGGCTTTGAATCTGGAGGGAGATGCTAACTGGGCTTCAAATCGGCTTTTTTCTGCTCATGACTTCCATTTTGATCTTCGGACTGGACCAGCTCCGGAGGCGAATTCTAAAACGCGAGTAAACCTTAGTGCCCAAGTCGCTAACTTACAGATCGATAAAGTAGGGGGATTCCCCAAGCGTCTGCGCACTTCTTTTCGGCTGGCGCGCCCCCAGTCGCGATGGGGGAGAACGGATTGGCTGGATGCCGACATAACTTTGACCAACCGTCCGCCGGCTGAGTATGCGAAGTGGAACGGCCCTGAGTATGGTCTCTGGCGCTGGATGCTTCCCCTGGGTTGGGATATGCGTTTGAACTCCGGACCGCTTCATATCCCAAAACCGCTAGTACGGACTGATTACTTAAACCTTGCCCTGGGCTGGAGTGCTCCGGAATTCGAAGTAAAGAAAATCTATTCTCAGCTTCATCATGGCGAGTTGGATGTCGCTGCCAAGCTGGATATGGAGTCCCGGATTGCAGTGGGAGCGGGAGAGATGGATTTTGATGCGCATCAAATGGCTAACTTGCTGGATGCAGCCGGACAGAGATGGATTAAACAATTTGGCTGGGAGCCAGAGACTCCGCCTACCGTGAGCGCTTCGGCCAAGGTGAAGTTGGCCGAATGGACGAACTTGAATCCGGACTGGAATCAGGAGGTTTTACCCTGGCTTGAGCTCAAGGGGCATGTGAACGGAACCAACGCAAACTTTCAGGGGATTCCTGTGCTGAGTGCCGATGGAGATTTTTGTCTTACGAATAAACTATGGACACTCCCAAAGTTTACGGTAACTCGGCCCGAGGGAAGTGTTGTTTTTTACTATGAGGGGGATTCCGATACGCAAGACTACTTGTGGGATTTTAAAAGTCGGTGCAACCCGCAGGCGCTCTCACCAATTCTGGGGGAAGGGGCAGCCTTGGCATTGGAAATGTTTGAGTTTACGACGGCTCCGGATATTGAGGCAAAACTCTGGGGACGATGGAAAGACCTGACAAAAACAGGGCTTGATGGGAAAGTGGTAGCAGAGAACTTTGTTTTTCGGGGCCAGCCGCTGGAGCATGTTCACTCCAGTGTTACCTTTACAAATGGTCTTCTACGAGCTGTGAGCTCGGAGTTGCGGTTGCCACCGACTTCAGCTCCAGTGTCGGAAGCTGAAGTAGGTGAAGGGAGAACAGCCACAGAGCCTGTGGCGGGGCAGGGTATTCATGTGGAAGAGGTAACCTTTTCGAGCAGCCGCCAAGAGGTAACAATCACCAATGCAGTTTGCCGCCTTTATCCCCGTATTATTACCCGAATAATCGGACCCGAGACAGACGCGGTTATGGAGCATTATCACTTTAGCGGGCCTCCCCTGGTAAGTGTGGATGGTGTCATCCCTGTAAACCAGGCTGAACACTCTCATATGGACTTTCAGTTGGAAGAAGGAGTTGGTTTACGGTGGTGGAAACTCAGTCCTCAGAATCTAACGGGTCTGGTTCGCTGGCAGGGAGAGTATTTATCTCTGACTAATATAAGTGCTGA
Organism: Verrucomicrobiota bacterium; assembly: GCA_019136955.1. Lineage (GTDB taxonomy): Bacteria > Verrucomicrobiota > Verrucomicrobiia > Limisphaerales > UBA1412 > UBA1412. The sequence continues at coordinate 4,537 of JAGVTF010000059.1, read as the reverse complement.
TTTCTATGGTGGTGCGCTTAATGGGTGGGCTGCTTTTGACTTTACCCAAAAAGGAGGAGCCGATTTTCAATTCGATGCAGAATTTAAAAACTGTGCCTTAAAGCCGTTTATCAATAGTTTTAACAGCAAACCAAACAAGCTGGAGGGGCTGCTGGATGGACGGTTGATAGTGGAAAAGGCTAACAGTGCGGACTGGGACAGCTGGAATGGACGGGGTTCTGCCAGTATTACCAATGGACTTATCTGGGATATACCGATCTTTGGCCTTTTTTCTGATTTATTAAATGAGGTTTCTCCCGGGCTGGGCAACTCGCAGGCAAGCAGAGGTGGCGGAACCTTCACGATGACTGATTCCGTCATTTTGACCGATGACTTGGAAATAGCTTCGCCGACATTTCAAATGCTTTACAAAGGGACGATAGACTTCAACCGCAACCTGGATGCCGTAGTGGATATGGATATACTGAAAGGCTGGGGCGATGTGGGTAAAGCGATTAACTTTATGGCAACACCCTTGCGGCGTGTGTTTCGCAGCTCAGTCAAAGGGACCTTTGAAGAGCCCGAGTTGGAGTTTGTTTATATCCCCAAGCCTTTTATGATATTTATGCGCCCCCTTAAGACGATTAAAGACCTCTTGAAGCTAAACAAAGCTGCAGAGGTCAATGATCTTGAACCTAAGGAGTGATGTAGAGATGCGTTTGCTTTTGAGACCGTGAGCGCAGGTGGAGGAGCTCTCCCAGGGGGGTGCGCTGGATAGTTGAAGAGAGAATCGCCTCCAGTTTTTTCTTTTTTTCTTCTCCGGAGATGGCAATCAGGGCGTGGTCTGCTATCGCGAGCTCTGAAAAGTTCAAAGTGATTCTCTCTGGCGGTGGTTTGGGGCCTGTTACGAAGCTATAGGCCAGATAGGAGTTGAGTGAATTTGTAATCCCGTCAGGAAAAAGGGAGGCAATATGGCCATCTTCGCCCATGCTCAAAAGGGCCATTCGCAGAGAAGAAGCATTGGCCATTTTTAAAAAATCTTCATAATCCTCAGTGGCTTTAATAGCCGCTTCTTCAGGTGGCAATTGCGTGGGGATTCGGTGAATATTGGCGGGGTGAATTCTCAAGGGCTTCAAGAGAGATTCGTGAGCGAGCTTATAATTGCTTTCCGGGTCATTCATAGGTACGCAACGTTCATCTCCCCAGAAAAAGTGAACATTTCTCCACCGTACCGGAATATCCAGGGACTGCTCGCAAATGGAAGTGTAAATTCCCTCAGCTGTCCTACCGCCGGTCAGTGCAATAGAGGCCAGAGTTTCTGTGGGCTGTAGGATATGCAAAGCATGTTCTGCCATTTTTTGGCAGAGAACCTCAGGATTGGGCAGATTGTGAAGAGTCGGTTTCATTCTAACAATTAAAACAAAATTATCTCCGATTTGGCTCTTCTACAAGAATGATTTGGTTTCTTTAAAGAGTAAAACCGGGGTGTTGTAGTAGCGTTTATTTTGAACGCCAACTGCTTAGTTTAGTTAAGGCCGGGCCAATATACCCGGCCTTGTCGCTAAAGCTTTAAACTAGAGTGTCGGCAGTTTCCAGGGAGCGCGATACTCGTAGTCCATGTACCAGGAGGCTTCCTTGTCACCAATGATTTCTTCTTTGACGGGGTCCCACTTAATGGTGCGCCCGGTACGGCTGGCAATGGTACCCAGATTGCAAACCGTGGTTGAGTGATGGCCGATAGCTACATCGCAGATCGGCTTCTTATACTCTCCATTGGCATCCTTGCCACCCAAGATGCAATTGTACCAATCTTGATGGTGGTTATTGCTCTTGTAGAGATGAATTTCATCATCCTGCAGGGGAGTTCCCAAAACACCATTGACCGAGCATTGGATTTTGCCACGGTTGACCCAGAGTGTTCCATCCTGGCCTTCGAAGGTGGTGCCATCGCGTTGGCTTTGACCGCAAATGATGCGTGCGCCGTTGGCATAGCGGTAATCAACTTCAAACCAGGAAGGGACTTCATAGCGTTTTTGCGGATCGTACTCGCAGCGCGCGCTGATTTGTACTGGGCCAGACTCATCCATTCCCAAGCCCCACTGCGCTATATCCAGGTGATGCGCGCCCCAGTTGGACATCTGCCCGCAAGCGAAATCCCAGAAGAAGCGGAAGTTATAGTGAACATGATTCTGGTTGTAAGGGCGCCAGGGTGCCGGTCCCAGCCACATATCATAGTCCAGCTCAGGCGGTGGGTTAGTATTGGGGCGGAACGGTTGATTATAGTTTACACCGGGCAGACCGACGCGCACCACTTTTACTTCACCCAGATACTCGTTGCGAACATATTCGCAAGCTTCGCGGAAGCCCGACATTGAGCGCTGCATACTGCCATTTTGTACTACCACGTTATACTTACGGGCTGCTTTGACCATGAGCTGAGTCTCTCTAATAGTCAGGGCCATCGGCTTTTCAACAAAAACATGCAGTCCGGCGGCGCATGCATCGATCGTTTGGAGAGCGTGCCAGTGATCAGGAGTGCAGATGATAACTGCATCCAGATTTTCTTTTTCCAGCATTTTGCGATAGTCCTTATAGGTCGCTGGAGTGCGTTTAGTCTTGTCTTCGATTCTCTTTCTGCCTTCAGCCAGCATGTTGTCATCCACATCGCAGACAGCCACAACGTTTTTGAAAACTAACGACTGATTCATGTGGCCACGCCCCTGGCCGCCGGTACCGATGACCCCCAGACGGATACCATCAGTGCCTTCAGCTCCAAAAGCAGGACGAGTCATGACATAAGGGAAGGCTGCTACAGCTGCTGTAGCAGCCATGCTATTACTTAAAAATTGTCGGCGAGAAACACCCTGCCGATTTTCATTTTTGATATTCTCGGTTTTCATAAAAGCGTGTTAATTCTACTTCTCCTGGACAGATGGGGCAAGGATAATCGACCCCGTTCTTCAAAAGCAGGAGCAACGTTTATTCAATAAAAAAAGTGAGGGAAAAATAGATACATTAATTTTGCGGCTTGGGGAGCGTACTCCAGCGGATAAGTTTGCCAGCGGAGAAGACGAGCTCCGCTTTTAGAAAGCTCTCCGGATTGTATTCAGTATCCAAATGCCGCACCAGATACTCACCATCACCGCGAGTAATGCTGCGGTAGTTCCAGTAGCGATATTCTTTCATGTAGCGTCCGTAGTAAAGCCAGGTTTCGAGCTTGCCACTTTCCGTTTCTGAGTAGGTGATATCATCGGGCTTTCCCCAGGCAATGTAGACGGCATCTTTGGGCATTCCCACTTTAATTTCACCTGCATCCGTCAGTTTTTGGAATTCAGGAGAGAGCTCCTGATAAGCGGCCATTCTTTCCGTACGCCGTTTATCCACGGTGCTTGTGGCGCAAGCGGTTAAGATTGCGCCACAGCAGATCAAAACAGTTACTGCTTTGAAGTTCATATAAGGTGTAATGCTAATTTTCTAACATTCGCCCGCTACTTTGCATTTTCCACGGTGAACTTGTAGATCGTCACTTCATTGTATTTTTCACCCGGGTTCAGGATAGTAGAGGGGAAATGTGGTTGATTTGGGCTGTCGGGGAAGTGTTGAGTTTCCAGACAGAACCCTGCGTATTGCTGGTAGGGGCCTTCTCTGCCAACAAAAGCACCGTTGAGGAAGTTACCTGTATAGAACTGAACTCCGGGCTGAGTTGTGTAGACCTCCATGATGCGGCCGCTCTTGGTATCCAGAACTGTGGCTACCGCATGGAGAGGTGAAGTGGTGCAGTGCCTCAGGACGATGTTATGGTCAATTCCCTTGGGGCTGTTATCAAGCTGGTCAAAGCCGTGGTCAATTCGGTTGGGCTTGGTGAAGTCAAAGGGGGTTCCTTTAACAGAAAGTATTTCTCCCGTCGGGATCAGGCCTTCATCCACAGGGGTGTAGAAATCAGCGTTCAGGGTTACGATATGGTCCAGAATGGTTCCGGTGCCAGCCAGGTTAAAGTAAACGTGGTTGGTCAGGTTCACAACGGTGGTCTTATCTGTTTTTGCAAAATACTCTATTTTAAGATTGTTTTCCTTATCCAGGGTGTAAACAACTTCGATGGCCATTTTGCCAGGATAGCCCTCTTCCATATCAGCGCTGCTGGTGGTGAACTTCACTCCCACGTAGTCTTTGCCTTTGACTGTTTTGGCTTTCCAGATTTTCTGGTTGAAGCCGACAATACCACCATGGAGATGGTTTTTGCCATTATTCTGGGCCAGCGTGTATTCTTGCTCCCCGATAGAGAACTTGCCATTAGCGATGCGGTTGGCATAGCGGCCGACAATAGCACCCTGGTAGTCGCTTAGGTAAGGGGCGAGTTTATCGGAACCCAAAGCGACATCGCCAATTTTTCCATTACGGTCTGGCGCTGTGATCTGAACGATAGTGGCTCCAAAAGTAATGAGCTTGACGGTTACTCCCTGTCCATTATCGAGGGTGTATGCATCTATTTTATCACCTTGCGGGGTGGTATCAAAATATGATTTTTCTATTTTCATAGGTTTATTTTCAGCCATTGCCT
>JAGVTF010000141.1 GCA_019136955.1 Verrucomicrobiota bacterium | reverse complement strand
AACCGGTCTCTCCAGAAACTATAATGACCTGATTATTGGAAATGGCCTCTATAATTTCATCCTTACGCTCTAAAACTGGAAGCAAAGGATAACTTATTTTTGGAATATGCTCCCCCCTTGACTGGCGCAGCTCTATCGACTGATGTGCTCTATCCATCAATTTTTTGAGTAGCGCATCGTTAATGCTTTCTCGGTTTCTTAGAATCCTTTTGAGCTGCAAGCCCAATCGCACCTGATCATGCAACATGCATTGTGGCAACAAACAGCCCAAGCTTCTGACCTTCTTTTCCAAAAGAAATCTCAATGTTTTATCTATTAAGCCGTTCGCCGAGCTTTCTCCAAGTCTCTGCAGTATGAATGAAGATTCTGTACGTACTCTTTGTGCTCCTTGCAACCTCTCAGGCGGTTCAGGAAAAAGTGAGTTTTATGCAAGTACGGCTCTATTTGGGCATGATAATGCTCTCGAACTTTTTGGGACACAGCTTTGTCGATATCAAAAAATTTTTCAGCTAATTTGGAATCCATCAGTTTTCCCATGAAAATGACTATCGCCGCCAAGTGGGCCAGCTTCAAGTCTTTTCGCAAAACGATTTCTGAAACATCAAGCCAAGTTGGCCTGCCCAGGCAAGCCCCATCAGACTCCATTAACTCTGGCTGCTCTTCCCCGCGAAGCTTAATCACCTCACTCATTGGAAGATACCAAAAGTTCTGTGTAAGCCGCCCCCCATGGTCGCCTGGCTTTTTTAGTTCCAACACAAAACTTACATTCTCGTGCTGTACGTTGAGTGGCTTTTGGTCACATGAAATTTCCTCCCCCAACTCGCGTATTAAATTGGCCTTATCCGTTTCTCCGGGGTTCAGGCTCCCACCTGGAAATATCAAGCTTTTATGTAGAGCGCACTTTCTAAACTTTTCCCGCACTGAAAGTACCACGGCAGAGACCTTGCCCTGCTCTTCAATCCGAGCAATAATCCCAAAATTAGAGCGGCTTCGTCTGTATAGTTTTTGTCTGCTGCCAAGCACGGGTAGTTCTAGCCGAGTTAAGCCGTTTGTTCCCAAACTGCTAAAGGAAAAGTATGGCATTTCTGTAGACAAATGTAAAGTTTTAAGAAAAAACATCCCCCTTTTAGTACGCACTGAGTCTGCAAAGCAGGCGAAAAGACGAAATCTCACTGCTCTACGCTCTTTTGCAGATAAGAATTTAGAAGAAGAACTGAAGAGTGCCAAAACAGCCTGACTGATGAAGTGTTACCCTTGGCAAACTCTGATGGCGGAGAGGGGGGGATTCGAACCCCCGGTACAGTATAACCTGTACAACGGTTTAGCAAACCGCCGCCTTCAGCCACTCGGCCACCTCTCCATCCATGCTATTTTGCTCCTGCTTTAAGCGGGGAGAAGCAACCCGTGCGGAAAACAATACCGCTACCCTAAGAGGCAGTCAAGAGATAACTCTTCACTTTTTTAGAAAACAACAATTTAAAAAGAAGTAAAATAAAAGAAAGAAAAATGGGCTCTTGGGACATTTGGGGGGGAAAACTCCGTTCATGGCACGAGAGCATGGTAGCGTGTATGGGAATCGAACCCATCTCTCAGCCTTGAGAGGGCTGTGTCCTAACCGATAGACGAACACGCCACGTTCACGTGGAAGGAAATTATAAAGAGAGAACCGGTATTGTCAAGCCGCAGGCTGTAGAAAACGCTCTTTTGAAAAAAAGATTGAGAACTTTGGCGGAGACGGGTAGGATAACACCTGAGATTTGACATGTGTTCCTCTGGCAAGGAACTGAAACGGAAAGAATAAATACTGTTACCCAATTTCAACTATGAGCGAGTTAAAACTAAATAAACCAACTAAGCGCCTGATCGGACGGATGCCCAAGATCGGCATTCGGCCCGCTATTGATGGTCGCCGCCGCGGTGTTCGAGAAGCACTGGAAGTCCAAACCATGGAGATGGCTAAAGCCGTTGCCCAGCTTTTGGAAGAAAGCCTTCGCCACTCCAATGGCCTGCCTGTTGAGTGTGTCGTGGCCGACTCCACAATTGGAGGGGTGGCAGAGGCCGCCATGGCCGAGGATTTATTCCGCCGAGAGGGTGTTGAAGTTAGCATTACCGTCTCCCCCTGCTGGTGCTACGGTGCTGAGGTGATGGATATGGACCCGCTAACTCCAAAAGCAGTTTGGGGATTTAACGGAACTGAGCGTCCTGGCGCTGTTTTTCTGGCTGCCGTCGCTGCCGCCCACTCTCAGAAAGGGCTTCCAACCTTTACCATCTATGGCCAAGACGTGCAAGATGCCGATGACCGCTCTATTCCCGAAGATGTAAAAACGAAGCTTCTCCTATTTGCCAAAGCTGGCCTGGCAGTCGCAACAATGCGTGGCAAGTCCTATCTCTCCATGGGCGGGACCTCGATGGGGATAGCTGGGTCCATGGTCAATCATGATCTTTTTGAAAAATACTTTGGGATGCGAGTTGAGAGCATCGACATGAGTGAATTTATTCGGCGCATTGAGGAAAATATTTACGATCCCGACGAGTTCGAGGCTGCCTTAGCCTGGACTAAGGAACATTGCGAGCAGGGTGAGGATTATAACGAAACCCCACATACTCCCGAACAGAAGGCTAAGGAATGGGAGTTTTGCGTTAAGTGCGCAATCATCGCTCGGGATCTCATGGTAGGTAACCCTCGTCTGGCTGAACTTGGCTTTGGTGAGGAAGCTCTGGGGCGCAATGCTATCCTGGCGGGCTTCCAGGGCCAGCGTCAGTGGACCGATCATTTTCCCAATGCCGACTTTCTGGAAGCTATTTTAAACTCTTCTTTTGACTGGAACGGCATTCGTGAGCCCTATCTGGTTGCCACGGAAAACGACTCCTTAAATGGGGCTTGTCTGCTTTTTGGGCACCTGTTAACCGATGCGGCCCAAATTTTTGCTGATGTCAGAACTTACTGGAGTCCCAGTGCTGTCAAGCGTGTAACCAGTGTGGAGCTCCCCGCTGGAGCTGCCAATGGGATTATCCATTTGATTAACTCTGGCGCTGCTGCGCTGGATGGCTGCGGCCTTCAAATGAAAGAAGGCAAACCGGCTATGAAACCTTTTTGGGAAATCACTCCTGAAGAGGCAAAGGCTTGTCTCAAGGCTACTAAATGGTCACCAGCTAGCCTTGGATACTTCCGAGGCGGCGGCTTTTCCTCCACCTATGGAACCCGGGTCAATATGCCTACCACAATGTTTCGGTTGAACATTGTAAAAGGTGTTGGTCCTGTACTACAAATAGCCGAGGGACACTTTGTAGACCTGCCCGCTGAAATCTACCAGGTACTTGAAAATCGTACCGATAAAACCTGGCCATCGCACTGGTTCGCACCCAGGCTCACCGGCAAGGGACCGTTCCAAGATGTTTATTCTGTGATGAATGCATGGGGCGCCAATCATGGGGTGCTGAGCTATGGGCATATTGGTTCCCAGCTTATAACGCTGGCCTCTATGCTGAGGATTCCGGTTTTCATGCATAACGTTGACCCGGAAAACATCTTTCGCCCCTCCTCCTGGAACTCTTTTGGGACAGAGTGCCCTGAAGGGGGTGACTTCCGTGCCTGCTCTGCGTATGGGCCGCTTTATGGAAAAGTTTAACCAAGAGCCCAACAGCAGGTACAAATAAACAGTTTGCTGGATGCTGAAAAGCATCCAGCTTCAAAAACAAAAATAAACATAAAATCGAACTTATTGGCATTTAAGCATATCGGCCGTCTATGGTAAGAGGAATTGAGAAGTTTCAAAGTTTTTTCAAAGAAGTTTCAGACTCCTTTGTGGTTTTAGGTGGAGCAGCCTGCCAGGAATGGTTTGCGCAGGCTCATTATCCTTTCAGAAGCACAAAAAACATTGATATCTTCCTTGTTCCAGGGCCAGAAAACAAGAGCTTCTCGCAAAAGTTCTGGGACTATCTTTTAGCAGCCAATTATTCTATACGAGAATTGTGCGGTAAGAAAAAAACACTTTTCCGTTTCTCTCGCACTGAAAATATTGATTATCCAGAGAAGATTGAATTGCTTTCTCATCCCGATATCGATCTGCAACCGCCTCCAGAACTTGGAGTCACACTAATGCAATTCGATAAAGATATACCCAATCTCTCAGCCGTTTTACTACAAGAAGATTACTATCAACTGGCTTTGAAGTGCCGCGAGCAAACCTCTCATGGGCTGCCTCTGATCTCCCCTGGGGCTTTGCTCCTCCTTAAGATAAAGGCTTTTCTCGATTTGGAAACTGCCAGAGGCCAGGGTAAACTTATCTGGAGGTCTGAAATTAAAAAACATCGAAACGATGTGTTTCGTCTCGTCTTTTTGCTTGATGAACAGTTCGAGCTCCAGCTCCCAAAGACAATCCAGGAAGACCTAAACTCTTTTTTAAGACAATTTTCAGAAAAAAACCCTGCCTGGCAAGGCATACGCAGAGCCTTAATTGACTGCAATTTGCCAGATATGACTCCGTCTATTTCTCTTTCAAAAATACAAAGTTATTATAATTCTTAACACCCTTTGTTTGAGAGCAAATATATCTAACTAATAGTTAAATTAGAATTTCACCTGTATCTCTTTCGTGCTACACTTAGCTTGGCAGACATCGCCAAAACGATTTCTGAAAATGAACTGTTATAGAAAGTCCTTAAAAGCAGTAACGTTATTTAGCTTTTTACTCTTGCTTGTGGCAACGTCTGCAAAAGAGAAGGAAGGTATTCGCTTTGAAGCTGGTACACCTTTTTTTATTGAGACCAGCCCTCCTCTTAACGATCTGCAAACTGCCAGAGAGCGCCTCCTGGTATCTCCGGCCAGTTTGATACTATACGAGCATGGCGAGCCTACCGCACAGGAGCAATACATGCTGGAGCTGATCAATAAAGCCAGGGCAAACCCGCTGGAAGAAGCAGCTCGATTGGGCATTGACTTAAACCAGGGTTTAACCCCGGGGACACTGGAAGGCACATTTAAACCTCCCTTGGCTTTTAACCACTTTCTTATTGATTCATCTCGCGCTCACAGTCAATGGATGCTCGATAACGATGTTTTTAGCCATACAGGGAAAGAGGATAGTGACCCTTTCGCGCGGATGGTAGAAGCAGGATATTCCTTCACCGGCAGCTATGCCGCTGCGGAAAACATTGCCTGGGCTGGTATAGGTGATACAAATTTTCCCCTCGATCTGGATGGATTCACCTCGATTTTACATGACAACCTCTTCAAAAGCCCGGGACACAGAGTCAACATACTGGCTACTCAGGTGAACGAAATCGGTATTGGTATCCAAAATGGACTCTTTACAGCTGGGTCTCCTCCAAACACTGTTGTCTACAATGCACTGATGGGAACCCAAAACTTTGCCCGTTCCAGCGCCTCTTTGGCACCTTTTATTCTGGGCGTTGTCTATGATGACTTGGATCAAGACGGATTCTACAGTCCGGGAGAAGGGGTTTCTGGGGTCACGATCACCACTGCTGATGGCGATTATTACGCTGTGAGCTCCATATCTGGAGGCTATGCTATTCCTTATAAGGGAAGAGGCTGGACAGAAGTCCACTTCGAATCTGAAACTCCACTCCAAAGTCGAACCATAGTGGTTAACCTGACCGGTGCAAATGTTCACCTTAATTATAACCTGAGTGAGCCCGAACCTGAACCTCCAAGTATTGTGAGTCACCCCTCCAGTGTGTCGGCAACTTTGAACCAAAGTGTTCTCTTTTCCGTTTTAGCTATTGGCTCTGAGCCTCTTAGCTACCAGTGGTTTAAAGACGAGCTCCCTATTTTAAATGCCACTAACTCTACTTACCAAATAAGCGCTGCCAAACCGGCCGATGCAGGTGAATACTGGGTAGAGCTTTTAAATTCCGCAGGTAGGACTGCCAGCCAAAAAGCTTTATTGACCGTCCATATTCCCACCTTTCATGTAAGGGCAGACTCTCTGTCTCGACCTTATAAAACCCCCAATCCTTCTCTCACC
>JAGVTF010000147.1 GCA_019136955.1 Verrucomicrobiota bacterium | reverse complement strand
AATCATAAAAAACTTTTTCAAAGCTATATAAGCCCCATTCCTTCAACAATTGTTTTTGTTGATTCTGGGGTTTCGGGAATTATGGAACCCTGGCAATTCCATTACGTGCAGTTAACACCTCAAAATTTCGATGATATTCTCAAATATCATCAGTATAGAAAAATTGATGAACTTTCAGATGATGAAATAAAATCGATTGCGGATCCATCGGAAGAAGAATTTTTGGCTACTGAATACAAAAAGAATAGATATAATCAGTTTATTCGTTATTATAAAAACTTTAATGAAAAATTTGAACTTCCATTTGATATTAATAAAATAGATTCGTATGAGATATATTATAGAACAGATGCTTCGAATTCATATTATATTTTTCTAATTGTCAATCCCGAACATTCAGAATTGCTCACACTTTATACACATATGTAATGATGAATGTTCTACATAAAAAACTCAAAAAAACTACATGAACGCCCAGCTATCAGGCAGAGAAGGATTCAAGTGTGGATGCGCCCCCTGCGGGGTTGCAAGAAATCATGGGGTGGATGATTGGAAAAAAACGTATAGAGGGAGGGTTTGTTATTTACAATCGAGGGAGGGTTTAGTTGTCAAGGAGGGCAGATAAAAGATGAAACTGGGGATTAGAGAAATGATAAAAAATAAAATCCAGATGTTATGGCTGTTCGATATAATTGTTCTTTCATCATATTTTTTTATTATATCCACTACAACGAACTTAAATGGATGTATCTTAGGATTAAACGAATCTCATTCAGAAGCATTTAATTTATTTTTATTCGGATGTTTAATATCCATAAATCTATGGGTGATATTTATTAAAAATACTAAAAATAAAATAGCAAGATTGATTTTAAACATAGTATTTATATTTATAATTATTAATATTTCTATTTCTTCAATTAAATTATATAATAATAAAACAATAGCAGAGATAATTACTTATAAAAGATTGAATAATTTCATAGATACAGTCAACTCTTCTGAAAATGAAGAAAGTATTTATGTTTCAATCTCATCAAATAGATATAATAATTTAGATTTTATTTTAATGGACGAATTCTACCTTACCTTTTCAGAAGAAGACAAAGAAAAATATAATAGTAAAAATTTCTTTTATGATGGCTGGGGCACTCCATTCAATGTGGGCTACACGACTAACCTGACCGGGCTTTCAGAGTCTCTTTCCAATTCTCTAAATAAATTCTCGATTGCCGTCTGGTCAAGCGGCCCCAACAGGATAGATGAAAAATGCCTTGGGGATGACATTCCCTGGCCTGCCTCCGGTGAGTATTGAGCTCCGGAAAGAAAAACAAACGAAGAAGTGTAACGCTATGAAAATCGAGATAAGACCATGTAAATACGGTGGTTTTTCACCAATCATTTTAAATTTTAATAAACAAGTTAATTGCGTTATAATATTTTAAATATCATTATGAAAAAGACTCTTATTAAACGATATGTTTATTTAACATCATCAATATTAGCTTTAGTTATTATAGTTATTAAAACCAAACTCCCTGAGAATTATTTGTTAATATTTTTTATTTCTATACTTTTTATAGTTACGCTTAAATTTGTTATACATGGTAATAAGATGAGCGATAAAGATTATAAAATATATAGAATTATTTTTATGACGACATTAGCTATTATACTGTGGGCATCTTTTAGTTATTTACACATTAGATCTATTCAAAGATCGATGGAATATGGTAATTATGTTCGTTTAGTAGAAATTTATAGAGAGTATTCTTCAACTGGATTTTTAAAACATGAAAATAGATATGTAAATAATGCTTTTATTTATACTAATCCTATCGTGGTATATGGGACTAATTTTTTCCCTGTTATTGAAATAAGATATTTTTTAATGACGACGCTTCAGAAAGTTATTTTATTAATAAAAATGAAGATGTTATTTTAGTTGACAAGAACCAGAAGATAAAATTTCTACATTTCAAATATAAAGATTAATTTTAAAAATATATTTATTTTTAATAAAACTCATTATTATTTTTATTTAACTCAAATTATAAATAATAAATGCCATGTGGGTGATATTCTCTGGTCTGTAGAACCGTTGTTCTGGAAGATGTATTATAAATGAACGACCAATTGTCACGATGGATAGGATTCAAGTGTGGATGCGCCCCCTGCGGGGTCGTGGTGGGGTCGTGGGGTGGATGTTTCCCCGGGGTCTGCGACCCCGGGCTATGGGATGGGTATGCTCCGCATACCTCGGATTTGCTGCGACCCCTACGGGGTCGGGTGGGGATTTTTCTCTCATCCTTACCAGGGGTCTGCGACCCCTGGCTATGCTCTGGCATCCCTACGGGATGCTTGAGAATGGTATGCTCCGCATCCGGTTATCCTTTTTAAATAATCTGTGGGAATCTGCGTAATCTGCGGTCGTGTTTGCCGATGGCGTGTCATAAAAGGCTTTTGCGTTGAAACCGCTTCCGAATGGGTTTATGCTTCTTGAGCGGAGACCGCCCATGACAACGGGAAAATTAAAAATAGCGGATCGCGAGTTTGACTCACGACTTTTTATGGGAACGGGGAAGTTTTCTTCTCCGGAGATGATGCGCAAGGCGATCGAGAGTTCAGGTGCCCAGATCGTGACGGTTGCGCTGCGGCGGGCAAACCTCTCCGCCGTGGCGGACCCCTTTGCCAATATCCTTGATTTTATCGACCCCGAGGCCTGCCTGATTCTGCCCAATACCAGCGGTGCATCCAATGCGCATGAGGCGGTGCGTCTGGCCAAGCTGTCCCGGGCTGCCGGGCTGCCGAGCTGGATCAAACTCGAAATCCACCCGGACCCGCGCTACCTTCTGCCGGACCCGATCGAAACGCTGGCCGCCGCCAAAGAATTGGTCAAGGAAGGCTTCACCGTCCTGCCCTATATCAATGCGGACCCTGTCCTGGCCAAGCATCTCCAGGAAGCCGGCTGCGCGACGGTGATGCCTCTGGGCTCGCCCATTGGCTCCAACCAGGGGTTGAAGACCCTCGACCAAATCCGGATCATCATTGAGCAGGCGAGCGTTCCGGTAGTGGTGGATGCCGGGCTGGGGGCACCGAGCCAGGCGGCCCAGGCATTGGAAATCGGCGCCGATGCCGTGCTGGTCAATACGGCCATCGCAACCGCCGGGGATCCGGTCCGAGTCGCTCACGCCTTCCGCCTGGCTGTCGAGGCCGGCAGAATCGCTTACGAAAGCGGGCTGGCCGCTGCAAGCCAAACCGCTTCGGCCACATCCCCGATGACCGAGTTCCTGGACGACCTGCCCTAACTAAAAATGAGCCCCTCCCCACAACCGGCTCCCGCACTGGATCAGGCACGTGCCGAGGAGATTCTAAACACCCTCCCCAGGACCCGCATATTGGTTCTGGGCGACCTGATACTGGACCGCTATATCTGGGGCGACGTCAAGCGGATCAGCCCCGAGGCGCCGGTTCCGATCGTCCACTTTGCACGCGAGACGACCGTCCCCGGCGGCGCTGCCAATGTCGCTCGCAACCTTGCGCAGCTCGGCGCACGGGTTCTCCCCGCCGGTGCCGTCGGATGCGATGACTCCGGAGCCGCCCTCAAACATCTCCTGGAGCGGGACCAGATACCGGTGGATGCCATTCTGGAGCTGCTCGACTACCCCACCCCGACCAAGACGCGCATTCTGGCTTCCGGCCAACAGCTCTTGCGGCTCGACCGCGAAGAGCGGCTGCGGCTCAGCCCGAGCGCAGAGATAAAACTTCGGAACGATATTCTCCGTCTCCTGCCCGAGGCCAAAGCCTTCATCATTGCCGATTACAATAAGGGCATTCTGACCCAGGAGCTGCTTGATTTCGTCAAACAGGAGTGCCAGGCCAGAGGCGTCTGGCTCAGCCTGGACCCCAAACCGAGCCATCGGCTTGACCTCAGCGGTGCCAGCCTCATCACCCCCAACCGCAAGGAGGCCTTCGAGCTGGCCGCACTGGCCGATGAAGGCCCTTCAAACGATTCGCCCCTGGAAGATACCGAGCTCCGGCAGGTGGTCGAAAAACTCCTGCAAATCTGCGCTCCGGCCCATATTTTGATTACCCTGGGCGAGCACGGGATGCTCCTCTGCCAGCCTGCAAAGGAGCCGATTCATATTCCGACGGTCGCGCGGGAGGTTTTTGACGTCTCAGGTGCGGGTGATACCGTGATCGCCAGCATCACCGCCGCAGTGGCCGCCGGAGCAACTCTGGAAGAAGCGGCCATCCTGGCCAACCATGCCGCCGGAGTCGTCGTCGCAAAAGTCGGCACCGCCACCGCCACGCCCGCGGAAATTCTGCAAACCCTTTCTCCCCAGCCGACAATATGAACCGCGCGAACCAGCCTGCCGTGTTTCTGGACCGTGACGGCACCATCAATGAAGACCTGCACTACCTGCATGAGCCGGAGAAATTGATCCTCTGCCCGGGAGCCGGTGAAGGTCTGCAGATGCTCGGGCAGGCCGGCTATGCGCTGATTGTCGTGACCAATCAATCGGGCGTCGGCCGCGGCTATTTCCCTCTGGAGGCGGTCCATGCCGTCAATGAACGGCTCTCCGAGATACTCAAACCGTGGGATGTTGAAATTCTGGCCTACTACATTGCCCCCGAAAAACCGGATGCCCCCTCCTTTGGACGCAAACCCAAACCCGATTTTCTCTTCCAGGCACGCGACCGCTTCGGTTTGAGCCTGAAAGACTCGTTCATCATCGGTGATAAACGGGTGGACCTGGAAACCGGATGGAACGCCGGCCTGAGGGAATCCATTCTGGTCCGTACCGGCAAAGGACGCCGCGAAGAAGAACGCGACCCCTCACTGGCAAAGCGGGCCCATATCTGCGATAACCTTGGCCAGGCGGCCCGGTACATTCTTTCGCTCGGTAGCGGAGCCTGAAACCTCCCCAAAACCTGCCTTCACCCCGCTCTTTCAAGGGAAAACGGAGGTTTTTGCGAAAATCTCCTGAAAAAGATTGTATTTTCCTAATACTTCGCTAGTATCAACCTCCGTTGGCAGGACTCCTGCCATAACTTGGTCGGGGCGTAGCGTAGCCTGGCTAGCGCGTCCTCCGTTGGCAGGACTCCTGCCATAACTTGGTCGGGGCGTAGCGTAGCCTGGCTAGCGCGTCTGAATGGGGTTCAGAAGGTCGAGAGTTCGAATCTCTCCGCCCCGACCATTTGAAACGGCTTCAAATCCAACCACTTACACAAATTCAAAAATCCCAGAAAAGCCTGAAAATTACCTGAACACCCCCTCTGTACCCCACCTTTGGTTAGTCCCAAACAGAAATAGAAGAGGTTCTGAGTAGCCTCATCACAAGTGCCTGACTTCAACCGCGTTCATCCGCGGCCTGGGTTTTAAGCTTCCTCCAGCAGAGCACGGTAGCGCTGGCACTGGCTCGCTATATCTTTCGCATTCAAGATATCCGAGACCACGCATATCCGCCGCGCACCAGCCTCCATCAGCTCCGGCAAGTTCCAGAGCTTGACTCCTCCAATCGCAAACCACGGCAACTGCAGATGCGTTGCCGCCCAGCGTACATATTCCAGGGTCACCGGCCTGGCCTGCGGCTTGGTCCCGGTCGCATAAACCGGCCCGACTCCCAGATAGACCGCGCCCGCCGCCTCAGCCTTGAGCGCCTCTTCCGGCGCATGGCTGCTGAGCCCGACCTGAAAAGCCGCCGACTTTAGCGGCTGGAGCACTTCGCTTACCTTCCGGTAGCCGGCGTCGAAAAAATCTTCCTGTCCCAGATGAAGATATTCGGCCCCCACGGCAGCGGCCACTTGCGGATGATCATTTATCACCAACGGAATGGAGGCCGCCCGGGTGATCTTTATCACCGCTTTCGCTATCTCCAGAGTCTCCTCCAGCCCGGCATCCTTCATCCTCAGTTGGATGATATCCGAGCCGCCATCAATCAATGCCTTTGCTATATCGGTTGGCTTGCGTCCGTTTAGATAAGCCCCGTCAATAAAGGTATATAGCCGACAATCTTCAATGCGTTTCATCTTATTTTCTCTTCCTCTCAGTTGCTCAGCCTGACCGCAAAGAGCCAGCTCCCCAGAGCATAAGCCGCCCAGAGAACCAGCGTGCAAAGGATCGGAGTCCCCACCATATTGAGGAATGCATAGCCGTATTGGTGGAGCTTGAAGAGCGAAACGCTCTGGAGCCCCAGCGCTGAGAGCGTGGAGTAGCCGCCACAAAAACCAACCATCAGGAGAAACCTCCCCTCATTCCCCATCCAGCCACCGCGCGTAAAAGCAAGCGCCGCAAAAATACCCATCAGGAAGCAACTGCTCACATTGACCGCCAAAGTACCCAGGGGAAATGAAGTGGTAAAGCTCTTGCCGAACCACGCATCCACTCCATAGCGCAATGCGCTGCCCGCGGCTCCCCCCAGAGAGACGTATAAATAAGGAACAATCGTGCTTGTCATCGAAATTTTATTTCCCTTCGGTGCCGGGCTCCGCTGAAGCGGGCGGTGAGGCTCCCGAGCCATTACCCGTAAGGAGGCTGATATCCTGGCCCCGCATCCAGACATAGCGGAACATCAAAGCACGAAGGACGGCTGTGACCGGAATGGCCAAAATGGCCCCCAATATCCCTCCCATCAGCGTAGCACCCACAAGCACCGCCACGATAATAATCGCAGGGTGCATCCCCACCCGGTCGCCAATCACTTTGGGGAAAACAATATAACCATCAAAAAGATGAACCGCCACGTAGACAATCACCACCCGAAGCGGCTCGGTCCAGGTCCCAAACTGCGCCAACGCAAGCAGAACCGCGGGGATAATGCTCAGGGCGATCCCCAGGTAAGGAATGATGCTGAAAATACCGGCCACCGCACCAATCAGGATGGCATATTTCATCCCGATCAGGAGAAAACCAATCGTCAGAAGAGTCCCTTCGCACAGCGCGACCAATACCTGACCGCGGAAGAAGACCACCATCGATTCACTCACCGTGTTCAAAAACCAGACAGCTTCCTCCTTGGCTTTGGATTCCCACAGCGGCACATAATTCTTCCAGCGCAGGGTGATCGCCTCACGTTCCACGAGAAAATAGTAGGTATAGATCGGCACGAGCAGGATACCGATCACAAAGCTCCCCAGAGAAAGTATCCGGCTCAGATGACCCAAAATCCAGCTCCCGACAAATGCAAAAGCGCTGTTGCCCCATTTCTGAAGGGAATCGCTGATGCCCTGGTCCCAGGCGATTTTAGCGCGGTCACCCCAGCCTGAAGCAGCCAGGCTTTCATTGAGCTGATGGATTTGCGTCTCCCAATACACCTGGAGCTTATCGAGATAGCTTGGCAGGCTTTTGATGAAGTCATTGATTTCTACTACCAGAAAAGGGATGATCCAGGCCAGAACCAGCGCCAGGATCGCCCCCAAAACCAAAAGAACCAGAAGAACTCCCCAGCGCCTCGGGATTTTCCTTCTCTCCAAAAAGACGACCAGCGGGTCCAGAAGGCAGGCAATGATACCGCCGGCAGCCAGCGGAATCAAAACGGCCGAGAGTTTGCTGGCCAGCCAGGCACCTCCCCATACCAGAAAGACAGCCATCGCAACCAGGACACCAATCGCCAGGGCGGTGAGACTATGCCATAGCCATCTGGCCTGTTGTTTTGTCGGTTTCGGAAATTCCATCCTGCTCCTGTTCCGCTTGCCCTTGCCTGTTTCCTTTTCTTTTTACCAATAACAGGCGCTCAAAAAGGGACTCACGCACAAGAATGAGTCTCCAAAACCGGACCTGAATTGTCAAACTCAAAATCCAGACTTTTGAATTTCCAGGAGCGAATAGGCAAGCTCGAAATGAAAATAAAATCTTTTTTACCCCTTTTAACCCTCCTTGCCTCTATCCTGTAACGCATATCTTTAATTACAGATACTCGCTTTTTATTGCAAAATAAAAAACTGCTTGCCCTGATTCAATTTTTTTTACAGACTTTTCCCCGTGTGTTCCCGCTCAATGGGCACAAAATTTTGTCTATGAAGCCGTACTTTAAACATCTTGTTCTGGCAGGCGTTGCTATCTGTTCTGCCTCACTCTATGCCAATGATGCACCCCCACAGGTCTTCCAACTCAAAAATGGTGACCGGATTACCGGTATTATCCAGACTCAGTCCGAGACCGAAGTGGTGGCCTTAACAGCGTTCGGGAGCACGATTACTCTGCCCTTGGACCAAATCGTCAGCCGCACGCCCGTCGTCGTGGAAGGGGACCTGCCCGAAGTGGAAGTACCTGCACCGGCACCCGAGGTGGTCCCTGCACCCGAAGCGGTCGCAGAAGCTGTCGAGGCCATTGAAGAGCCAACTGAACCGGTTACCTTTGTCGGTAAATTCTTCTCAAACTTCGGCGGTGAGCTCCAGTTTGGTCTGGATGCCGGCTACGGAGCCAGCGATTACATGAACTATTTTGGCCGTGTCAAGGCCAACCACGGCTTTGAACGCTGGAAGAGTATGTGGGATGGTAAACTCACCTACGGAAAGAACAAGGGCGAGCCCTCGGCCGATAAGCTTGATACATCCTACCGTCTGGAATATGACGCTATCCCGAACAAACTCTTCATCTATGGACAGCCAACCGGTGGCTACGATAACATCAGAGATATCGATTACTACTACACCATCGGCGGTGGTCTGGGCTACCACATCCTCAAGAAAGACAATATGGCGCTGGATGCCTCGGCTGGTGCTTCCTATCAGAGCTATCACTACGCCACCGAAAAAACGCGTAATGATCTTTTCATCGATTTTGGCGAAAGCTTCACCTGGGAGATTGTTAAGGATTTGAACTTCGTCCAGAAGCTCACCTTCAGCCCGAAAGCCGAAGACTGGAACGTCTACCGCATGATCCTGGAAGCCGGAGTCTCCTGGGCATTCTACAAAAACATGACCTTTAACTTCACCCTGATCGACAAGTACGATTCTCACCCTGCTAAGGGCATCGACAAGAACGATCTGCAGTTGGTCTCCTCTATCGGCTTGAAGTTCTAGGAAGGGAAGGGACCTTCTGCAAGGTCCTGCATTTTTCTGAGTCGTAATTGACCACAGGCGGCGTCCAAATCGCCGCCTTTTTCCTGCCTGAGCGTGGTGGAAACCCCAAGGCTCAGAAGCTCGCGGTAAAAGCGCTGAATCACCTCTGCCGGCGGTCGGCTGAAGTCGCACCCCTCTACGCGGTTATAGGAAATCAGGTTGACATGGGCATGGAAGCGCCGTGCAATCGCCGCCAGACCGTGGCATTGCTCTGGCGTATCGTTCAGGCGCTCAATCAGAATATATTCGAAAGAGATCATCCGCCCCTTGGCACGCTGATATTCTCCACACGCCTTCAATAGCGCCGCAAGCGGATATTTACGGTTAATCGGCATGATGCGGCTGCGGACCTCGTCACTGGCTCCATGAAGCGAAATCGCCAGCCGATACTGCTCGGGCTCTGCAGCCAGCCGCAGTATCTCCGGTACAAGTCCGCTGGTGCTAATCGTGATTTTACGCGCTCCCACTCCGCCACCCCAGGGGGCGTTCAATATCGAAAGCGCGCAGAGAAGCTCTTCATAATTGGCCAGCGGCTCACCCATCCCCATCACGACGATATTGCTAATCCAGCGCTCTGGTAAGTCATAGCCACGAGCCCGGTTCCAGCGCTCAACCCCCAGAAACTGCTCCACCATCTCAGCCGCAGTCAGGTTGCGAACAAAGCCAGAGCGCCCACTGGCACAAAACTTACACCCATAAGCGCAACCGACCTGTGTGGAGAGACAAAGCGTTTTGCGTCCCGCGCTCCCCCTCCCCTCCTGTGTCGATTCCGATTCCGAAGGCGCCTCGAGCAGAACGCTCTCCACCAGACTCCCATCTTCAAGCTTCCAGAGGAACTTCTGGGTCTCGTCGCCCGGGTCGCTCTGGTGCAGGAGCGGAGGAATGTAAAAAGAGAAGTGACCCTCAAGCTTTTGCCGGAGCGTCTTAGAGAGATTGGTGCAGGCGGCAAAGCTGGAAACATGTTTACGGTAAATCCAGTCAAGCAACTGTCCGGCCCTCCAGCGCTGCTCACCCCATGCGAGAAACTCTTCTTCGAGTCTTTCCACTGTTTGAGAGAGGATATGTTTTTTCATCTTCTGGGAGTGGCTCTTTTTTCTTTCCTCCAGTCTGCATCAGCAGCTCTGAAGAGAAGACCCCTCAGCCGACAAATCAACTGAGGGGCCAAATAATCAAACGAGATTAGCGATAATACTTCTCCACATAGTCTCTCACCATCCGGGTCGTATTGAACTGCCCGGGCAGCGTGGCAAAGCTGTGGCGGATACGGTTAATCCAGAGCTTGGGCAGACCATCGGGGCCGCGGTCAAAGAACTCCGGCACCACCTCTTCGGTCAGGACGCGGAAGAGATTGGCGCTATCCACTCGGTCCTGCTCCTCCACATTATCGGGGTTGCTGTCGGGGCCAATCGCGAAACCGTTGCTGCCGTCATAGCCCTCTCTCCACCAGCCATCCATGATGCTCATGTTCAGGCAGCCGTTGACGCTGGTCTTCTGGCCACTGGTACCGGAGGCCTCCAATGGACGCCGCGGGTTATTGAGCCAAATATCGCATCCGGCAACCATCTGCCGCGCGATATGGACATCATAGTTCTCCAGAAAGACCAGGCGCCCGGCCAGCTCAGAGTGTTTGCTCTGATGGATAATGTTCTGGATATATTTCTTGCCCTCGTCATCGCGCGGATGCGCCTTGCCGGCAAAAATAAACTGAACCGGCCGTGAGGGGTTCTTGACCAGTTTCACAATCTCATCAAAGCGCTCAAAGATCAGCACCGCCCGCTTATAGGTCGCAAAACGACGGGCAAAACCGATTGTCAACGCATTGGGGTCCAAGAGGCTGTCAAACTCAATGAACGTATTGCGATGAACCCCGTTCTGAGCCAGGAGCCGCCGGCGCGCGAATTCAATCAGCTCGCGGCGCAGCCTGTAGCGCAAGGACCAAATCTCCTCATCCGATATAAAATCCTCATCCAGGAACTGTTTCCAGGTTTCAGGTTCATTGATCAGCTCTTGCCACTTCTCGCCCAGTTTGCTGTGGTAGAACTGCGAAACATGCCCTTTC
>JAGVTF010000063.1 GCA_019136955.1 Verrucomicrobiota bacterium | reverse complement strand
ACGAGGAAACAGAATCAGAACAAATGAAAAAGAATTAATCCTTCACTCAAGTGAAGGAATATTTTTTATTGATAAAAATATATTAACAAATGGTATTGATACTATAAATTTTTATAAAATTCTTGTTAGTAAAACAAGTTCTGAACATGCTGGCGAGCCAGGAATAAATGGAAAATTTCGTATTCTTACATCCTCTACAAAAGTAATTGGACCTGGAGAGGTTTGCACTCACTCGTACTTTACAATTGGAATTTTTAAAAACAAATCGGAAGCAAATAATGCGTTATCCTATCTAAAAACTAAATTTGTTAGATTTCTCATGCTATTGGCAATGAGTTCAATTAACCTATCAAAATTGGTATTTATATTTATTCCCATCCAAGACTTCTCCGAGGCATGGACGGATGAAAAGCTCTATTCCAAGTACGGTTTGACTGAAGAGGAAATTGCTTTTATCGAGAGCATGATCCGTCCAATGGAGCTGAACGGAGATAGCAATGAGGAGGAGAAATAAAAATGCAGGAAGGTTTTTTTCCATTACGCCCAGAAGCAAAGCCGAAAATCTACGCTTACGAAGACAGCAATCCCCAGTACAAAGGAATGCTGAAAGTTGGCTTCACGACCGGTAGTGTCGAGAAACGGGTGGCGGAGCAATACCCTACTAAACGCCCTGGCGCGGAGCCACCTTGGCGAATTGTTTTTGCAGAACCGGCCATGCGTTCCGATGGCAGTCACTTTCGGGACCATGCTGTACACAGAATGATGAAAAAAAGCTGCTACTGGCATGAAGAAGGAGAATGGTTCAGTTGTACGGTGGATCAGTTAAGGGCGGCATATATTGCCGTTTGCGACGGCAGCGAATATGTAGAAAGCCGTACTTTGAAATTCCGGATGCGACCGGAGCAGGTGACGGCCGTCAATAAGACTTACGATTATTTTAACTCTATTGAAAATGAGGGCAAAGCGCGCATACCCAAATTTCTATGGAATGCAAAGATGCGTTTTGGGAAAACGTTTGCGGCTTATCAGCTTGCAAAAAAGATGGCTCTCTCGAAAGTATTGATTCTCACCTTCAAGCCCGCTGTCCAGAGCGCATGGGAGGACGACCTCAAAAGGCATATCGATTTTAAGGGCTGGCAATTCATCAGCCGCACATCGGATTTAAACTGGGAAAGCGCCGATAAATCCAGACCCATTGTCTGCTTTGGCTCGCTTCAGGATTACCTGGGGAG
This sequence comes from Verrucomicrobiota bacterium, assembly GCA_019136955.1. GTDB lineage: Bacteria > Verrucomicrobiota > Verrucomicrobiia > Limisphaerales > UBA1412 > UBA1412. Next base: position 4,868 of record JAGVTF010000063.1, on the reverse strand, counting down.
GAACGATTCGGGTGGCATCAAATCGAAAAATGAATGGGTTCATACCACGCACTGGGATATGGTCATTTTTGACGAGTACCATTTCGGCGCTTGGCGAGAAAATGCCAAAAAGCTTTTTCAGGAAGAGGATGAGGATGTTTATGAGAAGGTAGATCCCGAGGAGTATGCCTTGAAGGAAGCGGGAAACGCCGTTGATGAATCCTGGCTTCCCATCACCACTTCCCGCTATCTCTATCTTTCGGGCACTCCATTTCGTGCTTTAAATTCCGGTGAATTCATTGAAGAACAGATTTTTAGCTGGACCTACTCCGATGAGCAGCGGGCAAAAAAGAGCTGGAGTGGCTCTCCAAAAGAAAACCCCTATGCGGCATTGCCACGGATGGTGATGATGACCTATCAAATACCCGAGGATATCCGGAAGATTGCATTGCGTGGTGAGTTCAACGAGTTTGATTTGAACGAGTTTTTTTCTGCTGAAGGCAGAGGGAGCGCAGCCCAGTTTAAACATAAAGATGAAGTCCAAAAATGGCTTAACCTGATACGGGGTGCCCATCTGGATACGCTCACCGATGATTTAAAACTTGGCTCCAAAAAACCGGAGATGCCTTTTTCAAACAGTCGCCTGCTTTCCATCTTGACCCATACGGTCTGGTTCCTGCCAGATGTGGCCTCCTGCTTTGCCATGCGGAACTTAATTGACGAGCGGAACAACACTTTTTTTCATAGCTACAAGGTTAATGTCTGCGCCGGGAAAAAAGCTGGTATCGGCCTGGCAGCTCTTGACCCCGTACTCGATTCGATGAGAGATCCGCTGGAGTCAAAAACGATAACGCTCACCTGTGGCAAGTTAATGACCGGCGTGACCGTAAGACCTTGGACCGGTATCTTCATGTTACGCAATCTCTCGACTCCCGAAACTTATTTTCAGGCCGCTTTTCGGGTACAGAGTCCTTGGGAAATCACTAAAGAAGACCTGAGCCGCGAAGTCATGAAGCGGGAGTGCTACCTTTTCGACTTTGCTCTTGACCGGACACTCAAACAGGTGGCTGATTACAGCAGCCGACTCAATGTAGACGAAAGCAGTCGGGAAAAGAAGGTGGAGGAGTTTATCAGTTTCCTGCCAATCATTGCCCATGACGGCAGCAGCATGAGGAAAATTAGCGCTATCGATGTTCTGGATATTGCGACGGCGGGAACTTCTGCCACTCTGCTCGCCCGGCGCTGGGAAAGCGCGCTGCTGGTCAACGTAGACAATGACACATTGAGGCGCCTGATAGCCAGCGAAGAAGCGATGCGCGCACTTATGAATATCGAAGCTTTCCGTGGTCTAAACCAGCAAATCAATGAAATCATCATTGCCTCTGAAAACGTCAGAAAGAAAAAGAATCAAAGCCAGGAACTCTCAGACCAGGAGAAAAAAGAGTTGAGTGCTGAGGAAAAGGATTTCAGGTCCAAACGTAAGCTGATTCAGGAAAAGCTGATCAAGCTGGCGACACGCATTCCGCTGTTCATGTATTTAACGGACTATCGGGAGTTGAGCCTGAAGGATGTTATCCGACAGATTGAGCCCCGTTTGTTTAAGCTCACTACCGGTTTGGAAATTAAAGATTTCGAGCTGCTTCTTTCGCTAAACGTTTTCAATGGCCAGCTTATGAATGATGCGGTTTATAAGTTCAAGCGTTATGAAGATGTGAGCCTTTCTTATACCGGCATCGATAAGCATGAAGGGCTGCCCGTGGGGCTGTTCGATACGGTTATCTCCCGCGAGGAATATGAAAAGCTCTCCGGTTTGCAAAAGAGCTCCGTTTTTGAGTTTGTCCAATCCGCTGAGGACGCTCCTGAAGATTTGGATGACGATGCCTCGGAGGATGAGGACGAAGACGAAGAGTAAAGGAGCGACTAATTTTTCTTGATGAGCAGCCCCAAAAAAGGGAAGATGCCTGCATTGATTCGATATGAAAAAGCATCTAATGATCGTAACAGGCGCAGCGGTACTCGCCGCCAGCGCAATCCTCTCCTGGGCCCAGTCCAATCCCTTCCTGGGGCGGTGGGCTCTCACCATCCCTGAGGCCGGGGCCGGATGGCTCGAAATCAAAGAGGCCAGCGGCGGCTATCTGGATGGCTCCATTCTCTGGGTCTCCGGCAGCGTGGTCCCTGTCGATAGCGTCATCCTCAACGAGGGCAGTCAGGGCTCCCAGTCGCTCACCGTCGTCCGCATCCACCATGTCGACCGCAAAGATGCCGACGGCAATATCCTGCGTACCCAGAGATACCCGGAGCTGCTCATGGGAAGCATGACCGACTCTGCCGATTCCTTCACCCTGACGCGAATCAGCCCCAACCAAAACGGTAAAGGGATCAAAACCACGCAAATACAGGCAGAACGGATGCCACCCATCCCGCCGGCACCCAACCTGAAAAACCTGAAATTTGGCGAACCGGTCGAGCTCTTCAACGGCGACAACCTCGACGGATGGCGTCTGACCAATCCCAATGACGTCAATGGATGGTTTGCCAAAGATGGCCTGCTGGTCTGCGACCCCAAACAGGAACGGGGCAAACCACGTAAAAGTTATGGCAACCTGAGGACGGACGCCGAGTTTGAAGACTTCAACCTGACCCTCAAGGCGAAGATCGAAAAGGGCGGCAATAGCGGTATCTACCTGCGCGGCGTCTGCGAAGTCCAGGTCGCCGATACCTACGGCCGGCCGCTAAACTCACACAACATGGGCGGACTCTATAGCAGGATCACCCCTGCAGTGGCCGCCGAACGCCCTGCCGGAGAATGGCAGGAATTCGACATCACCCTCTGCAACCAGCACGTAACGGTGATACTGAACGGTGAGAAAGTGATCGATAACAAACCTGTGGAGGGCTGCACCGGCGGTGCGCTCTGGGCCGATATCAGCCGCCCGGGTCCCCTCTATCTGCAAGGCGACCACACCGGCGTCATGTACAAGGATATCAAGCTACGGCCCATCCTGAAGGATTAAGCCCGCATCAAGAGGCGCTCAGACGCTGCCTCCCAAAAAAATCCCGACGGTCTCGTGGCCGTTGGGATTTCTTGTTTCTCTGTTAGCGGCTCCAGGGCCAGAGGTTACTTCTCTTTGGATTTGCCCGAGAGCGATTCATGCTTCTCCTGCGCCTTGGGGGCCGGAGCCGATTTTAACGGAACCCCGTACTCATCGACCACGATATCGACCGGCACCCGTACCGTCCGGCCATCGCTCGTCGTCACATACTGCCACTGCCGCACCACATGGGTCCGCGTATTGAACACCTCGCCCGTAACCGCCGCGGCTCCTTCGCCAACTCCAGCGACGAACCCGGCCGTGTTGCCAACCACACCACCCACGGCGCCGCCAACCACCCTGCCCGCCGCCGGCCCGGGCTGACGCGGATTGGTCACTCCCAGCTTGTTCGGGTCCGTAGCGCATCCGCTCAAAAAAAGCAAACCGGCAGAACCCAACGCCGCCACCATCACCAGACTTTTCAATTCCATAAACTTCATAACATCAATTCTCCTCTCCACCATCCCAATGTACCCTCTCCACCCCAAAACGTCAACACCTGGCTACAGTGTTAAAAAGTTGCAAGTTGGTTGCAAGTTTTGTACAGGAAAACTGCTCTGTTTTTAGTGGATTTGGCTTGAGTTCAAACTACTTACGATTCGTTGCGGTTACTTGCGATTACTTCAATTTAGTTGCAAGTTGTTGCAAGTTGGTTGCAAGTTTAGTACAGGAAAACTGCTCCGTTTCGTTCTACTTCCACTTCTATCCAACTATACTTTGGATACTTCTGAAATGCTTCCAGCGTTCTGAACGCAACAGGGTAAAGCCTTATCCAGGAGCCATCCTCGAGCACGCCGGCCGTGCAGACAAGTTCTCTGTATTTTTTTGAAATCGTCGGATAGGTCTTTACGACAACATAAATTCTCTTCTTCTCTTTCATCACAAATCCCGGCTGCTCACTGCGTATGAATTGATCAGGTAGTCTCTGACAACATGCCGATGACACATCAGCGCCTCTTTTTCATAACACATTAAAGCAACACGCAGATTGGAAGACAAAAGGAGGTAAAGTTCTTTAAGCCAGGGCAACAGCTCCGGAAGTGTCTCCGCATAGGCGGCAAAAAGCGCTTTGTAGTCTTCAGGCGTCTCAAGAGTGCTTCGCTTGCGGCTCTCAATCCCGAGCTCCGGAATATGCAGATACTTAATCCCAACCGCTTCGGTGATATGTTTTAATTTTATTTTTGAAAAACCAATTTTTCGGCTAAGCGGATTTTTTCGGATATCACACAGCACCTTGACGCCATTTTGAATTAAAACATTGATAAAAGCTTCGATACTTCTACCTTCATAACCGATCGTAAAAAGGGTTTGAGCGTTTTTCTCGTACTTCAGCCTCTCAGCAGTAAACAGGTTCATCTCTTCAGCACTGAAAAGCCGCTTCAACAACTGGCTCCTGATTGCATAGTAAGGATACTGCCGATACGCTTTACGTAAAAGGCTCTTGCCGCGGTCTTGCGAAATCTGAAAAAGGGTGTTCTTTGGAGCTTCATTCACTGCCTGAACTCCCCTATCCCCAACCACTAAATAACCACCTCGATTCAGTATCTCCACATCCTCCGCAAGCTGAAACGAATACGCTCCGAATTTATAAGGGATAAACTCATAAAAACTGGCTCCATGATTCATTGAATATAAAAACACCAGTTTTTGAAGGTCAGTAGAAGAAACACCCTCGGCAATCTGTTGAAGAAATGCCAACAAAAAGCGCTGCCGTTTATAGGTTGGTTGCATATTACTCATGGGTGCCCTTTCCGCTTAGCTTCAACGCTACACCCCGTTTCAATATAGGCTGTTTTT
>JAGVTF010000122.1 GCA_019136955.1 Verrucomicrobiota bacterium | reverse complement strand
GGCAGTAGTGCTGCAGGTCTGCATATTGCTGATAATCAGCTCGGATACCACTGGAATGATACCCAATACAGTTACCGTTCAGGCCTGTACGTTAATAACGAAGAGTGGAACTTCGTTGTCATGGCAGTAAGCGCAAGCAAGACGACCTTCTACTTGGGAGACAGTGCGGGCAAGCTGCTCAACGCCGTAGATTCAACGGCTCAAAGCGCAGCTACATTTACGTCCACTTTCTCCATAGGTGGAGATACGGTCAATGCTGACCGTCGTTTCAATGGCGACATTGATGAGGCGGTGGTTTTTACTCGCACACTGACAGCAGAAGAGGTTGAAACTCTTTATCTGACGGGCCTTTCGGGTTTGAACATGGCTCCCAGTATTACGGTGCAGCCGCTTGATATTCACGGCTTTGTTGGAGACAATATCACGCTCTCGGTTTCAGCCCTGGGCACGGCTCCTCTTTCCTATCAGTGGTATAAGGATGGAGAGGTTATTGAAGGTGCAGTTACCGCTGCAATCACGAAGGTCGCTGAAGCTGCAGATAGTGGCAGTTTCACTGTGGAAGTGACTAACGCTCTTGGTTCAGCCACCAGCGCGCCTGCCATCATCAATATCGTTTATACGCCGACATCGGTAGATTTAACCGGCGAAGCTTACAAGCTTTGGACGCATCTCAAGTTCGATGGAACCTATGATGACGCATCAGGCTTGGGCAACGATGCCTATGATGTTGGTACTGTGGGTGAGTTTGGAGAAGGCAAACTTGGTTCGGGTTCATTGAGAGTCCAGACTGATTTTGACGAAGGCCTCTATAGCTATGCTGGTTTCTTGAACGAGCTGATTTTAGGGGTCGAACCAATCACAGTTTCAATGTGGGTTAATATTGAATCTGGCAACCTGATGGATTTGCCCTTCCTCTGCAACAACGATACTTCGTTGGGAGGTTACGGATTAACGTTATCTCCGGGATGGCAAGAGGCTGGCAACTGGGGCTTTTCAATCAACTCCATCACAGACGGTACCAATGCACGCTATGAAAGCCCATCTGGGACTTTCCCATGGCAGACTTGGAATAATATCGTATATGTGATGATTCCTGGAGAAACCGTGAAGGTTTTCGTCAATGGCCAACCAGCCACGGTTCTTGATATCAGTGGTGTAACTATCGTAGATGAGTTTGGTAGAGGTTCGCTTGATACAACCTATCCGCTCTACATTGGCCAAGCTGGCGGAGGCTATCCTGGCTCTGGTGGAGAGGGTTACTCTATGAGTATGCTCATTGACGATCTGGGTATCTGGAGAACAGCCCTGAGCGATATTGAAGCACGTAGTATCTACCATTCAGGAGAACATGGAAACAGCTTCGATGAGAAAAAACCTGACATTCCTGCTCAGATTACAGTTGATCCCAAGAGTGCTACGATCTATCAAAATGATCAGACAGTCTTGACTCTCTCTGTTGGCCTGCTCGGCTCTCAGCCCATCACAGTCACCTGGACTAAGGATGGTACGGAGATTGCCAGTGGTTTGAGTACAACCCTCGATATTTTCTGCACAGAAGATGCCGCGGGTACCTATGTCGCGACAGCCAAGAACAGTGCTGGAGAAGATGTTTCTGCTCCGGCTGTGTTGGCTTACCGTACTCCTGAAGCTGGTTATGAGGAACTCGTTGCCGGGTTTGCTCCTGTTGCCTTCTGGCGTTTTGATGATAATGTGTCAAGTGGCGTTGTTGTTGACTATGCCGGAGCCCATGATGGAACCTACATTGGCATTGCTCCTGAACAGCAGGTAGCAGGTGCTATTGCGGAGGATCCAAGCAAGGCGATTGCATTCAATGGAGTCGACTCTTATATCAAGACTTCTCTGCAGCTCAATAGCCTTGTGGCTAACCGTGAATTCACCTTCACCGGTTGGGCGAAGATTCAAGGCACCTGGGAGGCTTCTACTGGTTTCTTTGGACAAAACGATCTCATCGAGTTTGGCCAAAACTCTGCAACCACTATTCAGGCCTGGTCTGATGGTGGTGGAAGCGTCTCTGCTGCAGTACCTCCTTCCGATGAGTGGGTGATGCTCACCATTACCTACATCTTCGACGGAACTGATATGGTGGAGTACCTTTACGTGAATAATGAAGTTGTTTCCCAGAATCTTGGCGTTAAGTCCATTAACGCATCGGCTGGCACGGCTTATACCTTCACGATCGGCGGCTGCGTTTGGAACTTCGAAGGTGGTTATTTCACTGGAGAAATCGACGATGTAGCGGTCTTCCCAACAGCGTTGAGTGGAGATGATATCTCCCTGCTCTACAATGTGGGCAAGTTTGGGCCAGGAGCTCCTCCTGAGATAGACACGCAGCCAATCGGGGCGGAGATATACGCTAATAATGGAACCTATAAGCTCTCAGTGTCTGCTGTGGGCACTCCTCCATTCCAAATAAATTGGTACAAGGACGGAGAGCTGACCTCTTATAGCGGAGAGAGCATTGAGATCGGACGCACAGCATCCAATGCTGGAAGCTGGGTGGCCAAGGTTACAAATGGCTACGGTGAGGTGGAGTCTGAGCCTGCCGTGATCTCCTTCCAAACAGCAGCTTCGAACTACGAAGCTCTGATCGCCAGTTTAGACCCGTGGGTTTACTGGAGATTGGGTGAAGCTCCCGGGGCTGAGTTCGCTGCCGAGTTTGGCCATGGCATTCCTGCTCCTTACACTGAAAACAACGTTTTGGGCCTCGAAGGTGCCATTGTTAACGACCCTGATACGGCCGTTAGCTTCAACGGCACTCTGCCTGGTACGCCTGAGTTCAGCACCATAGTAATACCTGACGTTCGCCTGGGTACCGTGAATGAGGTGACATACCTCTGCTGGGTGAAGCGCGATGGAGACCAAGTAAACTATACTCCGCTGGTCTTTGGACGCGGTGGAGCGGTCTCTGGTCTGAACATCAGGGAGAATAACCAGTTGGGATACCACTGGAACGATCAGTCGTTCAGTTGGGGTTACATTACTGAATTGACCCTTGAGGATGGAGAGTGGAACCTCGCCGCATTGGTGGTAACACCGACGACAGTTACATTCTATCTGGGCGATAGTGCTGGCGAATTGCACGTTTCCAGCGGAGAACAGGCCCATGCTGCTACCGTTATTACGACGAATATCAGCTTGGGTGGACAAAATGTCGCCAACAGCAACAGGCAGTTCAAGGGTTTACTGGATGAACCGGCAATCTTCAACTATGCGTTGAGTGCAGAGCAGATACAGTCAATCTATGATGCCGGCATGGGCGGTGATATACCGGTACTCCCTGTTCTCAACTTTGAGAACACCTCTATGGGGCTGATATTGACTTGGGACGAAGGCAAACTACAGGTTGCCCCCACAGCAGTGGGTCCATGGACAACCATTGACGATGCCTCTCCTGAGGGATACATTGTCCCAACAGATGAGGGCGTTGCCTACTACAGAACTGTACGTGAGTAAGTTCTGATCTAATAAGTATCAGCCTGAAAGCAGGTTGATACCTGAAACCAGGCTGCCGTTTCTCGTAAGAGAGGCGGCAGCTTAGTTTAAAAGGGCAACAGATGCGTAATAGTCTTGATTTTTAAATCTTTTTGATTAGCTTTTTTGTAGTGAAAAAGTTTTATATGAATATGAACAAAGCATTATCTGATGCCTTAAGAGCATGCATAGCTTTCAGTTTGCTTTTCTTTACTCTGGCGAGCATAAAGGCTGCAACAGATACGGTTGAAAAGAGCGACTTGGTGCAAAGTTTTAAGAGTCCCCCACCTACAGCTCGTCCAGGTGTTTACTGGTATTTTATGGATGGCAATCTCTCAAAAGAGGGGATGACTAAAGATTTGGAGGCAATGGTCGAAGCGGGAATTGGTTATCTCGTCTACCTGGAAGTTAATGTGGGCGTGCCTCGTGGAGATGTGGATTTCTTGAGCCCTGCCTGGAGGGAACTGTTCAAACATGCTCTGGAAGAGTGTGAGCGACTGGGAATTCAGATGACTTTGGGGGTTGGACCCGGGTGGACAGGCAGTGGCGGCCCCTGGGTCAGGCCGGAGCAGTCGATGCAGCATCTGGTAAGCAGTACGATTGAAGTCACAGGCGGAAGCATGCAACAAATCATATTGCCAAAGCCGGACCCCAAGCCTCCTTTTTTTGGAGAGCATGGTTTTACCTCGGAAATGAGAGAACACTGGAGAGAGTTCTATCAAGACGTGGCCTTGCTGGCATTTCCGACTCCCGAGAAGGGTGAGCTGATTAGCGATGTGGATGAGAAAGCTTTGTACTATCGGGCTCCTTATAGCTCTCAGCCAGGGGTAAAACAATATTTACCTCCACCTTATGATGATGGAGAGGCAGGTCCTTTTTTGATTGAGCAAAATCAAATTTTAGATTTAATCTCTAAAATGGATGCTGAGGGAGTGCTGAGCTGGAATGTTCCTGAGGGCAACTGGACTCTGATGCGCTTTGGCGCCCGCAACAACGGCGCCGTTACGCGTCCGGCTCCTTTGCCTGGTGTTGGGATGGAGTGTGATAAGTTTAGCAGGGCTGCTCTGCATGCTCATTTTGAAGAGTTTTTGGAAAAGCTTTTTGATACTATCGGTCCACGTGACACTAATCTTTTCGGTGGCCTCAAAATGCTTCATATGGATAGCTGGGAGATGGGTGCACAAAACTGGAATGCCCATTTCCGAGAAGAATTTAAGAGCCGCAGGAAGTACGATCCCTTGCCGTTTTACCCAGTTTATGCAGGCTTTATAGTAGAGAACAAAGAAGTAAGTGAACGGTTTTTGTGGGACCTGCGGTTGACCTGTCAGGAGCTCATTTTGGAAAACCATGCAGGCGCTGTCAAAGAGTACGCGCACCGACTTGGACCGGGACTTTCTATAGAACCTTATGACATGAACCCGACTGCAGACTTGGAGTTAGCTTCAGTTGCTGACATGCCGATGTGTGAGTTCTGGAGCCAGGGCTATGGCTTTAACACCTCCTTCAGCTTGATAGAGGGTAGTTCTGCAGCACACTTGCTGGGCCAGCCTGTAGTGCCGGCAGAAGCTTTTACAGCGCACCTGGACGGATGGCGACAGCATCCGGGCTCCATGAAAAACCAAACTGACTGGGCTCTTGCAGGTGGAATTAACCGTCTCGTCTATCATACTTTTCAGCATCAGTGTCTGGATGATTCACTGCGGCCTGGGATGACAATGGGGCCCTATGGAGTCCACTGGGACCGTAACCAGACCTGGTGGCCAATGGCAGATGCTTACCATCAATATGTAGCCCGTGCGCAGTATTTGCTCCAGCAGGGCAGAACTGTAGCTGACATCCTTTACTTGACACCTGAGGGAGCTCCTTTTGTTTTTCGCGCTCCGGAGTCAGCTCTGGCTGGTACAGAATCTTTCTTGCCGGATCGAAGAGAATACAATTTCGATGCCAGCCCTCCAGGAATGCTTTATCGGGCTGAGGTGAAAAATGGAAAAATTGTCTTTCCTGGAGGGGCAATGTATCGGGTTTTGATTCTTCCAGACTATCCGACGATGACACCGGAGCTTTTGGAAAAAATAAAAGAGCTCATTAATGCTGGCGCCACTGTAGTAGGAAATCCTCCGCATAAATCTCCAAGTTTGACGGGATATCCGGAGAGTGACCGTCAAGTTCGGACTCTTATCCGCGAAATCTGGGGAGAACTAAATGAAAGCCGCCGTGCTTTTGGTAAAGGGGTAATTATAAGAAATCAGCATAATCCAGATAATCTCTACCAACCTTACTCTGCAACGATGGAGCTGTTGGATTCCGTGGAAATACCGGCAGATTTTTATGCTTCGTCTGGAAAAATTCGCTATGGACATCGGACGATGGAGAATTGCGAAATCTACTTTTTGGCTAATCGCTCTGAGAAGAAAGTGAAGGATATTTGCTCATTTCGTGTGAGCGGTATGCTCCCTGAGCTGTGGAATCCGATGACAGGAGAGATCAGGATGTTGCCTCAGTTTACTCAAAAAGAAGGTTTGATTGAAATACCCTTGGAATGGGAAAGATTTGAATCCTATTTTATTTTATTCAGGAAAGAGATAGCAGCTTCCAGCAAGTCGGAGGGAGTTAATTTCCTGGAACTGGAACCTGCGCTCACAATAACTGGTCCCTGGAGCGTCTCTTTTGATCCTGCATGGGGTGGCC
>JAGVTF010000294.1 GCA_019136955.1 Verrucomicrobiota bacterium | reverse complement strand
TGCTATTAGTGGCGGCAGGCTGAAAACCATTCAACCGACCGGAAAAAGAATCTATATAAAGAGAGAAGACCTGCTTGAATGGATGAATCATGGGGAGGTAAAAGATGAATGAAACGTGGCTAAAACTAATCCCTTGGAATGGTACATTTGAAGAAGCCATTCAAGAAGCTGCACTTAAGATACTTCAAGCGGCCATAAAAGCAGAAATTTCAGATAATGAATAACAAAACCCAAGCAAACTTCAAGCAAACCTCAAGCAAACCTCAAGCAGATGCTCAAGCAACATTTCAAGCTTGCTTGAACTCTGGTGATGAAAAAGAACGCAGGCCAGCTTTTCTGTTTTATTATAAGGATTGGCTTTCGGACTCTGGCGTGAACAAATTATCGCGCGCCGAAAAGGGTTTTTACATAGACCTTTTATGTTACCTTTTTCAAGAGGACGGTTATCTGTACGCCCCTGAAAAACTGGAGGATGGAGATATACTGGAGATGATGAATACATTAAAACAAGAGGGAGAAAAGGTTATCAATAAACTATTGAGAGTTAAATGCTTATATAGGAATGAGCAGGGCTATATTTACAATAAAAGGATGGTGAGAGAGATTGAAATTTATAAAGCAAAACAGGAAGCTGGCCGCAAAGGAGGAAGGCAAGCAAGAGCCAACGAAAGGGCAAGCAAAGCTTCAAGCAAAACTCAAGCAAAACTCAAGCAAGCTTCAAGCAAAACCCAAGCAGGCAGTGAAGCAGACGCTCAAGCAAAATCCAACATTGCAGTTGCAGTTGCAGTTGCAGATATTAAGAACTCTCTCTCTACCGCGCGTGCGCGCGAAAAGGGAGAAAATCCAGAAACTGGATTGCCGGATTATCACATCGAACCACCGCCGGGGATGCCCAAAAGCCTTGAGGAGGCAATCACGATGGCTGAGATGGCAGGAGTCCCTGCAAGCTTCACCACGGACTTTGCATACCCGAAGCTTCTTGCTTGCGGGTATCGGGATGGGAATAACCCCATACGCAACTTTGGGCAATGGACAAAGGTGTATCACTCGAACTGGCAGAATCTTGAGAAGCGCAGGGATGCAGAGAAAGCTGAGCGAGCCAAGCCGCAGGCGATAAAATCGAGAGGGCACCTCTTTGACGAGACGCCAACAAAAGAATTCAAATTTTAACCAAAGGTAAAAATGAATACTAACCAAAGGTAAAAATGAATACTACAAAAAGTTTAGAAGAGATTATGGCCAGCGTGGCTCGGCAGATTAAACCGCAGCTTGTGAGTGATGCGGAAAAAGAAACCCTTGAAGCTGAGCGTCGCAAAGAAGAGCGGAAAGACTGGGCTGCCCAAGAGTACAAAAAACTGGAAGCTCCCTTGCGGCTCCGAAGACAATCGGACAACCTGCGCCATGACGGCGATTGGGGCTCTGCTCTGGGTGCGCTCAAGCAAAAACTTGGAAAGGGAGGAGTCTTTGTTTTGCGGGGGCCGAGCGGCACGGGCAAGAGTCAAATGGCGCATGAGCTTTGCAAGTTTGCAATTTTAGACAAGGGTATGACAGCCAGATTTACCTCTTTTGCCACAATCCAGCTTTTACTCAAAAGCTCTTTTCGTGACAGGTCGGATACAAGCGAGTTTGATATTATCAAAGGTCTTTTAAAGCCAGAACTCCTTGTGATAGATGAGTTTGACTGGTGTCCGCTGGGAGATAAAACCGTGACTGAAAACTACTGGCAGAACATTGCTTACTACATCATAAACGAGCGATGGGGTGATGCGAAAGACACAATCCTCACGCATAAACGAGCGATGGGGTGATGCGAAAGACACAATCCTCACGTCAAATAAAACGGCGCAAGAGTTTGATAGAGAAACACTTGCAACAGTGAAAACAAGAATCAGCCAGACTGGTGGGGTTATTACAACCGAGGGATGGACAAACTGGAGGCTGAAATGAGAGACAATCTTTACACAATTGGTTATCAGGGCAGAACGCTTGCGCAGCTCATTCAAACGCTGCATGAAAACGCTATTACCCTGCTCTGCGACGTGCGCAAGAACGCTATATCCCGCAAGCCCGGGTTCTCTAAAGCGGTGCTACAGAGTGCCTTAGAAGCGGCTGGCATCCGGTATGTTCACCTTCCCGAACTGGGAACTGACTCAAAAGACAGACCACCC
>JAGVTF010000239.1 GCA_019136955.1 Verrucomicrobiota bacterium | reverse complement strand
AGGTTGAAGCCAATACCTATGTGGGCAAGCACCCTGAAGAGGTTTGCCCTGCCAGGTGGAAGGCTGATAAGTAAGATTGACTTCTACTGTAATAGTCAGATAAAAGGCGCCTGAAACAGATTCGCTCCCCTGAGGAGCCAGTTTTAAAGCGCCCTGCTGAAAGCGAAAGGAGAGCACCAGATGCTCTCTTTTTGCTTTTCCTGCAAGACTTTTTAAGGCAGACTAGACGCGCATGGTTAACGGTAAAAAACGTTTTCTCTCCGCCCTGCGATGTGAAGAGGTGGACCGGCCGCCCATTTGGCTGATGAGGCAGGCAGGCAGAGTCTTGCCAGAGTATCGCGCGCTGCGCGAAACGCATTCCTTCCTGGAAATGGTGCGCACACCTGAGCTTTGTACCGAGGTAACTTTGCAGCCCATACAGCGCTTTAACTTTGATGTGGCCATCATCTTCAGCGATATTCTGGTAATCCCCGAAGCCCTGGGCCAGGGATACAGCTTCCGGACTCAGGGAGGAATCGCGATGGACTTTGTACTGAACCCCGATGATTTCCAGAGCCGCTTGAACTGGAAAAACATCACTGACCGTCTGGGCTATGTCAGCCAGGCACTCAATAGGGTTCATGACAAACTTAATGGCAAAAATGCGCTGATCGGCTTCAGTGGCTCTCCATGGACCCTTGCCTGCTTTATGACCGAGGGCGGGGGCCGTTTGGATGCCTCCAAGCCGCTGCGGGCGCTTCAGTGGTACCAGGAAAAACCGGCCGAGTTCGACGCTTTCATGAGCCTCCTGGCTGACGCCGTGACTGAATACCTGCTCATGCAATGGTCAACGCCAATAGACTCTGCACAGATATTTGACAGCCTCTCTCCACTGGCTCCAGAGGAGCTCTATTGGGAGCTTTCGGGCAAATATATCGAACGGATTTTAAAAAACCTGGGTAAAGAGCGTCCCATGATCGTCTACTCCAAAGCAGAAGCCTGGAACTCCTACATCTCCACGCCAGCCCATGTCCTTTCTGTAGACTGGACTCAATCCCTCCCCTCAGTAAAACAGGCCATCGGCCCCAACCGTTGTGTTCAGGGCAATTTAAACCCATTGCTCCTGACTCAATCTCCTGAGGATGTCCGGCTGGCCACCAGGTCGCTCCTGCAGCAGATGCGCGGTGTAAACGGCTTCATTCTTAACTTGGGCCATGGAGTGTTGCCCAATAGCAAAGTGGAGTGTATTGAAGCGTTAATGAGTGAGCTCTCCAAGCCGGCCAGGGAACCTGAGCATTAAAGAAGAATGGCAAAAATAGAAGTCCAACTGGATTTAATTCGTAAATACAATGTCCCGGGCCCGCGGTATACTTCTTATCCGACAGCCCCGCACTTTAATGAACAAGTCACCTGGGAGACGTTGCTGCCCCACATCAAGACCAACAACACCCCAGCCCAAAGTGACACTCCGCTTTCTCTCTATTTTCATTTGCCTTTCTGCAGAAATCTCTGCTGGTTCTGCGGATGCACCAACGTCATCACCCAGGATAGCAGCAGCAGCCCCCGCTACTTTGACTACCTGCGCAAAGAGCTCAACATGGTCGCCCCCCTGCTCAATCCGAATCGAAAAATTATTCAGCTCCACTTCGGTGGCGGCTCTCCCACTTTTTCAGAGCCCGAAGAAATCCTCAAACTGGGCGGCTGGATTCATGAGCTCTTCTCTTTTGGAGACTCCTATGAGACCAGCGTAGAGGTGGACCCCCGCACCGCAACAGAAGCCAAAATTAAAGCATTCGCTGAAATTGGCACCAACCGTGCCAGTATTGGCATCCAGGATTTAACTCCTGAGGTCCAAAAAGCGGTCCACCGCCTCCAGCCTCATGAGCTGAACCTGCGCACTTTGGAGTGGCTCCACGCTGCAGGCATCAATTCAATCAATGTGGACCTCATCTATGGCTTGCCGCTGCAAAGCGTCTCAAGTTTTGAAAAAACTTTGGATGAAGTCTTGAAGATGAAGCCTGATAGATTTGCTATCTTCAACTACGCTCATGTGCCGTGGCTCAAAAAAGCACAAAAAGCTCTCACTCCCCTTTCGCCAGAAGTAAAACTGGATATACTCAAAATGACTGTAGAGAAGCTCACCGGCAGTGGCTACACCTATATTGGAATGGACCACTTCGCACTGGAAACCGATGAGCTTTCTCTGGCCCAGCGCAATAAAACGCTCCAGCGCAACTTCCAGGGCTACAGCACTCACTCTGGAAGTGACCTCTACGCTTTTGGGATGTCTTCAATTTCCCAGACAGACTCTGCCTACTGGCAAAACGAAAAGGACTTAAACGAATATTACGCGCTTTTGGATGCAAAAAAACCGGTTCAGCGCAAGGGCTACCTCCTATCGGAAGATGACAAAATCCGCCAGCAAACCATCATGAGGCTGATGTGCGACCTGGAGCTAGACTATCAGGTCATGAGCAAGCTGCTGAGCATTGATTTTACTCACTATTTTGCGGAAGAACTTGCCTCATTAAAAGAGATGCAGCCTGATGGCCTGCTCTCCTGCGATGAAAATGGCCTAAAGATAACCGACTTGGGGCGCCTTTTCATCCGCAACATCGTGATGCATTTTGACGTTTACTTAAAAAAAGATAAGCAAAGACAATTTTCCCAGACAGTATGAAATCCATTGCAGTTATAGGTTCAGGAATCACAGGGTTGACCAGCGCTTTTTTACTAAAACAAAAAAAGTGTCCCGTGGAAATTTATGAGGCCTCCAGCCGTGTGGGCGGGGTTATTCAGAGCGTCCGTAAAGATGGCTATCTTGCTGAGTTCGGTCCCAACACTCTTTTAAATACTTCCAAGAAAATTGAGCATCTTATCCAGATGGCGAATCTGGCGGGGCATGTCATTTTTGCCGAGGATGTTGATCAGACTCGCTTTCTGGTGCGAGGCGGCAAAGTCATCAATATGCCCTCAACGGCTCTGGGCTTCCTCACGTCGCCTCTTTTCAGCTGGGTTGCCAAGTTCAATCTCTTTATGGAACCTTTCCGCCCACGCTGGAAAAATAAGTACGAGGAAACCGTTGCGCACTTCGTCCGCAGACGCTTTGGACAGGAGTTCCTCACCTATGCCATTGATGCGCTGGTCGCCGGTATTTTTGCCGGTAACCCGGAAAGACTTTCGGTCATGCACGGCTTCCCCAAGCTCTACCAGGGCGAACAGAAGTATGGCTCCCTTATCCGGACCCAATTCTTCGGCGCGCATGACCGCAAAAAACGGGGCGAAACCTCTAAGCAGGAGGCCAGAGTTTTCTCTTTTGATGAGGGCTTGCAGGTGCTCACAGACTCCATGGCAGCCAACCTGGACAATATGCTTCACCTCAATAACACGGTCAAAAAAATCACCCGCACACCCACCGGCTGGAAGGTGGGGTATCTGGATGGCGATATATTGATGGAGCGCGAGCACTCGGCTGTCCTCCTCAGCACCTCTGCCTACACAGCGCAAAATATCGCTCTGCACACGGATGAAAAGCTCTCTCTGGCACCGTTGGGTCAAATCTCCTATGCGCCGGTCACTTCTGTAGTCCTGGGCTATAAGCGCTCAGCAGTAGGGCACTCTCTGAAAGGGTTTGGTATGCTCATCCCTGGCATCGAGCGCTTTAACATTCTGGGAACTCTCTTCAGCACCAGCCTCTTCAAAAACCGCGCTCCCGAAGGTCACGTCGCCTTATCCTCCTACGTTGGCGGAATGCGCCAGCCTGAACTGGCCGGCCTGCCTGATGGAAAACTCTTCGAGCTTGTCCACAATGACCTGGTGCAGCTGCTCGATATTAAAGAAAAACCAACTTTCCAAATTGCTCACTATCACTCCAGAGCAATCCCCCAATATGATGTTGGCTACGGCTTCTACAAAGACCATGTCGCCAACATTCAGGAGCGCTGCCCGGGCCTCTTTATCGGCGGCAACTACACCCGTGGACCGGCCCTGAGCGATAACCTGCTCTCTGGATTCGACTTTGCGGATCGAATCGAGAAGTATGTCAAAGAAGCAGGCCTCATAGATGGATAGCCAATGGCTGCAAAACCTGAGCCGGCAGCTCAAGCTCACAAAACCGGAACTCCTCTCCCCCGCGGGGAATTGGGATTGCGTGCTCGCGGCTGTTGAGAACGGAGCCGACGCCGTCTATTTTGGCCTGAAGCGCTTCAATGCACGGGCACGCGCTCACAACTTCACCCCCGAAGAACTCCCTTCACTCATGGAGTATCTGCACGAGCGCGGCCTCAAAGGTTATGTCACCCTGAATACCCTCCTCTTCAGTCAGGAGCTGGAGGCTGCCCAAACCTGTCTTGAACAAATCATCACTGCAGGCGCGGATGCGGTAATAGTTCAGGATGTCGGTCTCTTGCGCCTGGTTCGTCAGCTCTCACCGGACTTCCCAATCCATGCCTCCACGCAGATGAGCATCACTTCAGCCCGGGGAGTTGAATTTGCAGAGCAGATGGGAGCTTCCATAACCACTTTGGGCCGTGAATGCTCCCTCAAAGAAATCGCCCTTCTTCAACAGGAGAGGCTCAAGAATAAACCACCTCAGGGAGCGCATCAATTGCCCCTTGAAGTCTTCATCCATGGTGCGCTTTGTCTCAGTCTTTCCGGTCAGTGCCTCGCCAGTGAAGCCCTGGGGGGACGCTCTGCCAACCGTGGAGAGTGCGCTCAGCCATGCCGATTACCCTATCAGCTCATCCGTAGCGGCGTGGAATACCCGCTGGGCTCTAAACGCTTCCTGGCCAGCCCCAAAGACAGAATCGGGCTTGAGCAGATACCCGAACTCATCCTGGCTGGAGTCACCTCTTTTAAAATCGAGGGAAGGTTGAAAAGCCCCGCCTACGTCGCCAGCACCTGCCGAATCTATCGCAAGGCAATTGACAAAGTCTGGGAGAGTCTTTCCGCAAACGAGTTTAGCCTGAGCCCCTGCCAGGAGGAACTCAAAGAATTTTCACGCAGTAAACGCTACGAATTGGAGCTCACTTTCTCCCGTGGCCTGAGCAGCGGATGGCTTCTGGGCACAGACCACCAGAAACTTTGTAACACACGTTTTCCCGGCAATCAGGGCTTCCATCTGGGTAAAGTCTCGAGCATCGAGGGCAATCAAACCCTCTGGATTCAAACAGATACCGCTGTGGAG
Organism: Verrucomicrobiota bacterium; assembly: GCA_019136955.1. GTDB lineage: Bacteria > Verrucomicrobiota > Verrucomicrobiia > Limisphaerales > UBA1412 > UBA1412. Next base: position 1,073 of record JAGVTF010000239.1, on the reverse strand, counting down.
CCTGGCGATGGGGTCGCCTTTGTCAACCCTGCCAGTGGCCAAACCGTACAGGCAGGCAGAGTCTACCATTCATTCAAAGGAGACAAGCAACTCTTGGGGTTGGAGTTCAGCCATCAATCTTTTCTGCCCCACCTGGTCCAACCCGGCGATCTTGTATATAAAACAAGTGATCCGGAGCTTGAGCGTGAACTGCTCCAAAGCTATTCCGGAAATAAAATCCTCTCCCGTCGACCTGTTGAAATCTCTGCGGAGGGCTCTCTGGGTCTACCTTTGAAGCTAACCATGATTGACGAGCAAGGCAGGGCCGTCTCATCCGTCTCTTCCATGTCACTTCAAGAAGCTCTCTCACAACCTCTATCGCCAGAAAAGCTGACAAAACAACTGGAACGCCTGGGGGATACTCCCTTTGTACTGAAAAAGCTACACTATCACCTCCCACCTGCTTGCATACTCCCCCTGAGCGAACTCAATAGAATGAGACGTGAGCTTTCTGAAAAACTACTGCAATTGAGGAGAAGACCACCCGGCTGGACCCTTCAGAAAAAACAAAAACCGGTTCTTTCTAAAAGCGACACTCTCTCCAAAACTGAGGAGAAACCACAGCTTGCCGTGTTGGTTCGCACCTGGGAGCAATTGGAGGCAGCTCTGGAAGAGGGAATTCAAAGGCTTTACTGTGATTTTGAAGCTCCGGAGCTCTATTCCAAAGCTGTTGCACGAGTCAAAACGGCAACTGCCTCCCAAGGTATCCCCGCCTCCATTTATCTGGTTCCACCCAGGATGCTCAAACCCGGCGAAGAAGAGCTCCTCAAACCGATTTTTAACCCCGAGGCTGATGGCTACCTGGTGCGTAACTACGATCATCTGAATTATTTTAAAAACTACCACTGCAGGGGGGATTACACCCTTAATATCACCAACTGGCTGAGCGCTGACTACTATCTGCACCAAAAAAACCTCCAGTCGCTCACCCTCTCCTATGACCTTAACCTGCAGCAAATCGCCTCTCTCCTGCAGCAAAGCAGGCCAGAGTGCTTTGAGTTCACCCTGCATCAGCGAATGCCGATGTTCCACAC
>JAGVTF010000169.1 GCA_019136955.1 Verrucomicrobiota bacterium | reverse complement strand
TACATTTGGGGATGATTTTGGGGAGTGTGTAGGTCTAAGAATTCATGGCTGCGACCCCTACGGGGTCGGGGAGGATTTTTCTCTCATCCTTACCAGGGGTCTGAAGACCCCTGGTACATAGCCCCCCACAACACCCTTGCGACCCCGTAGGGGTCGTATCCCGTTATCTATTTGAAAATCCGTGTAAATTCGTGATTTTTTTCGATGCCCTTTTTATTGGACGGGATTGGTTATTTGAGGTGCCTGGCTGCGACCCCTGCGGGGTCGGGTGGGGATTTTTTTCTCATCCTTACCAGGGGTCTGCGACCCCTGGCTATGCTCTGGCATCCCTACGGGATGCTTAAGAATGGTATGCTTCGCATACCCGATGTTTGAGGATATCGGCGGGGGCGTTATTGACCACATACGGTTATTTCGCAAAAAATTTTGCGTAAATTCGTGGGTTATCCGTGGGTGTTTTCTTTGCGGAGGATGTCGCGGATGGTTATTTTTTCGGAGGCGTCGCGGAGGGTTGTCTGGATGGCGTGATAGGCTTCGATGGCCGGTTGAGCGCCGGTGATGTTTGACTGGGAAAGCTCGTAGCGTCCCTGGCTGATGGCCGAGAGAACACGGTGGCAGGAGAGTTTATCCAGTGAGAGGCTCGGCAGGTATTGGCCGCCGTCCGATTGCACTGCCACGCCGTCATTGACAAACTGCTTGAGCAGCTCCTCCACGAGGCTGGCCGGCAGGAAGAGCCCTTCACTGAGCTCTGCGACGGTATAGGGCGGCTCCGCGTGGTCAAAGCGTTTGCCCATGGCGGCCATGATGCGCAGGGCGGCCAGCTCCTTATCTTTCTGGCCGATGGTTTGGGAAAACTTATGCTGAACGTAGAACTTGCGGTTCTGCCAGGCAAAGGAGACCTGGCACCCCATCAGCACCAGCATCCAGGAGAGGTAGAGGCCCAGGAGGAGAATCGGAATCGCCGCCAGGAAGCCATACATCTTGCTATAGGAGACCACGCTGGAGGCATAGACAATGCTGTAGATGGAGTTGAGCTGCCAGAGCACTCCGGTGAAGATGCCGCCCAGCAGCGCCGAGCTCCAGCGGACGCGTGTACTGGGCATGAAGTAGTAGAGCAGCGTGAAGCTGATAATCATCAGGGCCCAGGGGAGACCGCGCAGGAGCACCTCCTTGTAGAAGATATCGCCAATGCCCGGGATGTAGCCGAAGAATTTCTGCAAAAGCTCTATCTTGGCCGAGCCCAGGAGCGTCAACGCGACGAACATCAACAGCGGCCCCAGCGTGATGATGCTCCAGTAGTAGAGAATCCGCACGCTCCAGCCGCGCGGACGCTCCACCATCCAGATATCGTTAAAGGCGTCTTCAATTTTGGTCAAAAGGAGGATCACAATGGCGATGAGTGAGACCAGACCGGTCACTCCCAGCGCGCCGCCGCGGACGTTATTCACCAGCGAGTTGATATATTGGGCGACCTTGCTTTTATCAAGCTGCTCTTCGGAGAAGCTATCCTGCATCAGCTCTTCATTGCCCAGCAGATTGAGCTGGGGCACGACAATGGAGATGGCCTTGCCGGTAAATTCGACGATTTGGTGCTCGCCGCTTTCAGTCTTGAGCAGGCTGGCCGTGATGGACATCACCAGGGCGAGCATCGGCACCAGCGCCAGAATCGTCGCATACGAAAGGGCCGAGGAGCGGACAAAACAGCGGCTCCTGATGAACCCGCGGTAGACCATCAGGCAAAAATAGAAGAAGCGTCTCCAGAGCGCTTTGCCGCGCGCGAAGTAATCCATCGGATTTTCGCTGCCCTGGAGGAGTTTGACCGCCTCGTGCTGGAAGCGGTTGCAGAAGCTGAGAGTCTGGGAAAAGAGTTTTTTCATGGCTGGAGGTAATCCTGGGCCGGCATGGCATCTTTGCGCGCCTGGACCAGTCTGAATTTGCCCGAGGGTTCGCAGGCGATGTAATCGGTCTCTTTGAACTCCAGGTGAAAATCCCACCCGAGGAATGTGGAGAGATTGCCGCTGATGAGCCGTTTCTCAAGTTCGCTCAGCGGCCCCCTGTCATTGCGCAGGTAGTAATCCAGCCGCCAGCGGCAGGGGTCTTCGGCCGATTGAATGAGCTGGTAGTGGAGTATTTTCTGCGAAATGGTGATGGCGTCATCAATCCAGGCGACCGGGACGCACTCGCCGCTGCGCGTGAAGGCGGAGTCCTTGAGCCGGCCCATCAGCCGGTAGCGGTCCTCGCGTTTGCAGAGCAGGTCGCCGATGCGGTAGCGCAAGAGCGGCATGTAGGGGTTGGTGAGCGTCGTGACCACGCACTCTTTCAGCGCCTCATCGCAGGGGAGTGAGAAAAACTCAAGGTGCGCATTATCCCTGACCAGCTTCACCAGACCCGCCTCATCCTCAATCAGCAGATGGCCGGTTTCGGTCGAGCCATAGAGATTGTAGACCGGTACTGAAAAGACCTCGCGCATGTAGCGGCGATGGGCACGGCTCAAATATTCGTAGGATGAAACGATGTATTTGAGCGAAGGTATCTTGACCATCTGTTTGCGGCAGTAATCAGCAAAGAGCATCCCGTAAACCGGGTCGACATCCAGGAAGACCGGTTCAAAGTCGAGCGTCTCTTCGAGCATCTGCTTTTTGGCCTCCTCGGTCCAGAGGAAGGGGTGCCTGGAGAGGTTTACGAAGAGAATCCGCCCCAGCGTCCGCGCCTGGCAGGAGGGGACGCCGGTGAAGGAGACGTCATTGTTGCAGGCGGGTGAGACGATATTGACCCTGCGCGGGGGCATCGGCGCGTTGTCATAGAAGGGGTCCGGCTCGAAGGTGTTCAGTATCCGCTGGTTCAGGCTCAATGCGCGTGCCTCCTGGCGCGCCCACCATCCCTCGGGCAGGATGAGCTCTACCGATTCTTCAGTGGTGCCGGAGGTGCGCTCAAGCTCCACTTTCTGCTGGGCCGCCATCTCGGTGAGCTCTTCGCGCGTGAAGCCGAAGCTCTCGGGGAAGCGTTCGCGCAGGTCCGCCTTGCGGATAAGCGGAATATTTGCCCAGGCCTCCTCAAGGCTTTTCTCGGAGGCCTCCTTCAGCAGCTTTTCAAAGGTCTCCTGATAGCGCGGTACTTTGCTCAGGATTGCCAGTTGCGAGATTGGGAAGGGGGATGCCTGCATCAATCGCTGTTTATTGTTGGTTTGAAATTCATCTCCCTGACCATGAAAGAGAGCGTATCGGCGGCCTCCTGGATGATCTTGGTGGTCGGTTTGCCGGCTCCGTGGCCTGCGCTGGTCTCGATGCGTATCAGAACCGGTTTGGGCGAGGCCTGAGCCGCCTGCAACGCCGCGGCGAACTTGAAAGAGTGGGCCGGCACGACACGGTCATCATGGTCGCCCGTCGTCACCAGTGTGGCCGGGTAGGCGGTCCCTTTCTTCAAATTGTGGAGCGGTGAATAGGCGTGGAGTGCGTGAAATTCATCCTCGTTATCGACCAGCCCGTAGTCTGAATGCCAGGCCCAGCCGATGGTGAAGAGATGATAGCGGAGCATATCGAGCACTCCGACCTGAGGCAGCGCCACCGCATAGAGCTCCGGCCGCTGGGTCATGCAGGCGCCGACGAGCAGCCCGCCATTGCTGCCGCCCTGAATGGCCAGCCGCTTGCTGGAGGTGTATTTCCGGGCGATCAGCCACTCTGCCGCCGCGATGAAGTCGTCAAACACGTTTTGTTTGCGCAGTTTGATCCCCTGCTGGTGCCACTCTTCGCCGTATTCGCCGCCGCCGCGCAGGTTCGCTTCGGCCAGTACGCCGCCCATCTCCAGCCAAACCGCGCGGGTGACGGAGAAGCCAGGGCGAATGCTGATATTGAAGCCGCCGTAACCATAGAGGAGGGTCGGGTTATCTCCATTGAGCTCAAGCCCCTTCCTGTGGGTGATGAACATCGGGATGAGGGTGCCATCTTTGCTCGGGTAGAAGACCTGTCTGGTTTCATATTGGGAGCTCTTGAAATCGACGGTCGGTTTCTGGAAAAGGGTACTCTCTCCGGTCTGCATGTCGTAGCGGTAAATTTCGCCCGGGGTCGTTTGGCTGGTGAAGGAGTAGAAGGTTTCGCGGTACTTTCTCTTTCCGCCAAAGCCGCCAACGCTCCCGATGCCGGGCAGCGTGGCTTCGCGGACAAAGCGGCCCTCCAGATCAAAAATTTTGATTTGCGAGCAGGCATCCTTCATGTAGCTGGCCACCAGCCGATGATTGACGATCCCCGCACCCTGCAATGTCTCCGGGGCCTCGGCGATAATCGTTTTCCAGTTGGCTTTTTGGGGAGCGCTCAGCTCCAGAGAGATGACTTTGCCGCGCGGCGCGTCGTTATCGGTATAGAACCAGAAGCGGCCGCCCTCATTGCCGATATAGCGGTAATCGGCGTCAAAGCCTTCCATGAGCGTGACCGGCCCGGCCTCGGGCTCCTGCAGGTCGAAGTAGTAAATTTCTTCGAGCGGTGCGGTGCCGCTGTGGGCGCTGATCAGGAGGTAGCGGTCATCTTCGGTGACGTTGAGGCGGAAGTTCAGCTTGGCGAAATCGGGCCGGTGGTAGACGAGGGTATCCTCCTCCTGGCTCTGGCCCAGCTTGTGGAAGTAGACTTTATGGTATTCGTTGCTGCTCTGGTACTGGTTGGCGGCGTCGGGCTTATCGTAGCGGCAGTAGTAGAAGCCGCTGCCATCTTTGCGCCAGGTCGCGCCGGAGAACTTGACCCACTGGATATGGTCGGGCATATCTTCGCCGGTTTCAATGTCGCGCACGCGCCACTCCTGCCAGTCTGAGCCGGAGCTGCTCAGCCCGTAGGCGAGCCAGCGGGCATCCTCGCTGATGGATATGCCCGAGAGGGCGACGGTCCCATCTTCCGAGAGCTTGTTGGGGTCTATCAGGACCTCCAGCTCATCCTCCAGGCTCTTCATCGTGTAGAGGACGCTCTGGTTCTGGAGTCCGTCGTTCTTGTAGATAAAGTAGCGCTCCCCCTGACGGTATGGGATTCCGTAGCGCTCATAGTCCCAGAGTTCCGTGAGGCGCTCCTTGATTTTTTCACGCTCGGGGATGGTGTCCAGGTAGCTGAAGGTGAGTTCATTCTCCTGCTGAATCCATTTTTTGAGGGTCTCCGAGTTGTTGTCTTCCATCCAGCGGTAAGGGTCTTCGACCTCGACGCCGTGGTAGGTATCGACCTGGTTGGTGGTTGGCGCTACAGGGTATTTCAATTGCGCTTGCTCCGCATGGAGGGGGGCGGCAAGGGCCCCGATAAAAGCGAACATCATTAATTTTTTATTCATAAAGCGTAGTGGTGGTCAAATATGGGTCTCGTTTCCCGTTTGCCCGGAGGATAAACCGGGTTGGGGAGCGGGAGGTTCTTTTTTGGCATAGGCCGCATAGTGGATTTCCAGGCCCTGGGCCCGCCACTGTTTTTCAAAATCGGTTTGGAGCTCGCGCAGCTCTTCGGGCGTTTGCACGGCAGCGAACCCGGGCTCCTGGTCGAAGAACTGGCACATCTGTTCAAAGTAAAGCGCGTGGTCGCTGCGCAGGTAGATACCCCCTCCGGGGCGGAGCGCCTTCAGGCAGCTCCCGACAAAATCGGACTGGACCAGACGGTGCCTTTCATGGCGGCGCTTGGGCCACGGATCGGGGAAATAGAGATGGATGGCCTGCAGCGAGCCAGACCGGAGCAGATATTTGAGGAGGTAGGCTGATTCAATACGGCAAGCTTTGACGTTCTCCAATCCCAGCCGTTGCCGTTTGCGGATGATTTTATTGAGCCGGCCCATCAGCCGCTCCACTCCCAGGAAGTTGCGCTCCGGATGGCGCCCCGCATATTCAAGCAGGAAGCTGCCATCGCCGCAACCCAGGTCGAGCTCGACGGGGGCTTCCCGGGCAAAGACTTCTGCCCAGTCCAGCGGGTCGATCAGGTTCGCCAGCGACCAAAGCGCCTGGCGGGCTCCCGGTACCACTTCGGTGCGTCTATCGACCTGAACCCCTTTTTGATAATCCTCAACCGTATAAACTTTTTCCATTCTTTTCCTCAAAATGGGGAGCCTGTGCTCTGGGGACGCTCCCCATTTTATGGAAGCTTTCGCAGCGCCCTCTTACTGCCACTCTTCCAGGAACCCCGCCAGATCACTGACCGTCGGGCTCTTGGCGGTGCGAACATAGAAACCGCTGGTGCTGACCGCTGCCAGCAGGCTCTCCACGTTCCCCAGACCGAGCACTTTGCCCAGGCAGAAGCCGGAGTTGAAGTGGTCGCCGGCGCCGGTGCTGATGAGCGGCTTCTCACAGAAGGGCCCCTGAACCATATCGACCTGGCCATCGCTTACGGCCAGGGCGAAGGCGACCGGGTGAATCACCAACGTG
>JAGVTF010000069.1:1351-2199 GCA_019136955.1 Verrucomicrobiota bacterium | reverse complement strand
TGGGTATCGCAACGCATACTGGGATTTTGAGAATGACGACTATGCGTTTATCCTCAATCGTATGGAGCACACCCCGCACGTCGACCTCTATTACGATCTGGATGATGTGAACCGTTTCTTCGTGGGCTATCAGATGAATTATGCTGATTATGATGGCTCGGGAACAAGGGAACTCTACGGACAAAACGGGACCAAGTTATATGATGCGGCTGGTCTGCGTGCAAATTACGGCAGCGATCTTTATGATCGTTTGAGCCACTCCGGATATTTGGGCTATCGCCTGACTCTGGATAAGGGAATCGACTGGACGACCCGCCTGGGTGTTCAGTACACCTCTTTCCAGAACGTGAAGGATTATAGCGACAAGAGCTACTGGTATGAATCTCCTGCAGGTTCAGGTGTGCTGGTTCCTGGTGGCAAGCTGGATTTGGATGAGGATGCGACCAATCCTTTTGTTGAGAGCGTCTTCCGCTGGGAATACCACGAGAATGGTACTGCACAGTTGGGAGTTCGCCACGAGATCGGCGCTTCACAATGGGGTGCAATGGAAGCAGAAGTCACGACGGTGTTCGCTTCCGTGCGTCATCAGATTATGCCTCGTCTTGAGGGTGCCATTAGCGGTGTTTATCAGCATTCTTCTTATGGAGAGGCACCGAGCTACGCTTCCAGCGGCGATACGCATGATGATTATTTCAGTATCGGACACTCGCTTTCCTATCGGATTACAGGGTTTGACTGCCCGGTCGGAACTTTTGTGGACCTGAGCCACTCCTATGATAATCTTACCTCGAATATTGATTATCGGGATTACGACCGCAATCGCGTGACCTTGGGCCTGAGAGCAACCT
>JAGVTF010000069.1:0-1313 GCA_019136955.1 Verrucomicrobiota bacterium | reverse complement strand
ACATTTCCTGGATTACTGGAGAGTAATCCGTGCCCGCAAACTGATGGTGGTGGGTATTTTTGCCCTTGTACTGGCGACTACAGTGGGCCTGACGTTTCTTTTACCCGAAAAGTTTGAGAGCACCGTTCGCATCCGCGTGAGCAAGGATAGCGATGTGGCCGGACTCTATGAGGGAGTTCGCAGCACCGGCTATGATCCTTATTTCGTGTTGACTGAGTTTGAGGTCATTAAGTCCAAGAGCGTCCTCTATGGGGTGATCACCAATTTGAACCTGATCAGCCGCTGGAGCGTACGCGAAAAAATACCTAATCTCACCCTCCAGAGAGCCTATTATAAGCTGCTCAATGACATGGATGTGCGCCAGTTCCGCAACACGGAGCTCATTGAGGTTAGCGTCCGCAGCAAAGATTCGATGGAAGCGGCCGAAATCGCCAATACGATTGCTTCTGCCTACCGCGAAGACCGTCTGAAAAAATACAAAGAAACCTCTGAACAGACGGCAAGAACTTTTACCGAAACGCTCGAAAACTATGAAGAAGAGGTTCAAGAGCTGCAGAAGATGGTGGATGATCTCAGGCTGGATCTGAAAATCTCTGATTATATTGTCGAAGGGCAGGGGGCCATGGGCCCGACGCTTGAGCCCGAGGCAGTCCGCAAGCTCGATATGGAGCGGCTTTCACTGGAGGGGCAATACTCGCACCTGGAGAAATTCCTGGAAGAGCTCTCCGCCCTGAGCGACGAGAAAAAGCTGGAAGCCCTGATGGGAGCAAACCCAAACGATACGGTCATGAATGAGCTCATCGTCAAGAAAAACATTGCCGAGCAGGAGCTGGCCAATATCGACGTCTCCTATACGGAAGACCACCCCGACGTGTTGAGGCTGACCAGAGTTCTGGATACGATCACCCGGCAGATAGATGAACGGGTGAAAAGCTCAATCAGCGGCTTGAAGTCGCGCATGGTTACTTTACGCACCCAGGCCGATGCAAACCAGAAGATGCTCGAAGATGCCAAGACTCTGGATGCGGAAAACTCAGCCAAATATCGTCCCTATTGGAACGCCAAGAGAGAACTCGAGAAAAAGAGCAAAATGCGTGACCTCTTGCAGGCTCGTCTGCAGGTGGAGAATATTGAACAGAATATCCCGCGCGCTTCCATTGTACAGGTGACTGACCTGGCCGAGCCGGGCATCAAACCGGTGGAGCCCAACCTGCCGCTGAACGTCATTCTGGGTATTATCGTCGGATTGGTGGGCGGTATCGGCTTCGCCTTCTTTGTGGAGTATCTGGATACCTCCTTCAAGGCGATTGACG
>JAGVTF010000271.1 GCA_019136955.1 Verrucomicrobiota bacterium | reverse complement strand
TTTATTATAGCTTCTTTATCTTGGGCGATGCCCTGGTGGAAACAAGCGACCCGGCGCTGAACCTTTGGATACTGTTTTGGATACCCAACTTCCTCTTCCAATTGCTGGGACTTTATGCAATCAGGAGAGCAAACCGGGGAATTGGCTAGGAAAGCCTTGTTCTAACATTTGAGATGAGTCCGGATAAAATTTATTTTATCACTGCAGTCTTTCTCTACGGAGTCACCGCATTTTACTCTGTGCGACTCTGGAAGAGCGGCTTTCGTGAAAAAATTTTCCCCTGGGGGCTTTTCCCAGTTCTGGCTTTTACTCTCCACACCATCTCTATCCTGTTGCGTGGCTTTTCCCTGAACTCCTGCCCAATACAAAATCTCTTTGAGGCAGGAATGTTCATTGGCTGGACGCTTTCTCTGGCTTCACTTTTTGCGCTCTTCGTCCCAAAGCTTCGCTTCCTAACCGCCTTCCTCTCTCCACTGCTCTTCCTGCTGGGGGCCGTATCACTCGCTCCGGCTTTTGACCAGCCGCCCGCCACTCCTCTGCCCGAGTGGATCAGCCTCCATGCCACCTTTTCTTTTCTGGCATACGGAGCCTGGGGGATTGCCGCTGCCTCCTCTCTCATGTACCTCATCCAGCAGCGGGACCTGAAACTCAAAAACATCCGAGCTCTGACCAGCACCCTGCCGCCGGTCCAAAAAATCAAACAGACAGCTCTGTACATGGTCCTGACCGGGGTTCTATTCCTCTCCATCGGTCTTTGGTATGGAATCCGCGGTCACCATGAATTCACCGGTTCATGGATTGGCAATGATCTTAAAATACTCTGGGCTCTGACGCTCTGGGGCTATTTTCTGGCGCTCTGGCTGCTCAGCCGTCTGAGCTCGCTGCGTGATCGTACGCTGGCCTGGTGTATTATTTACGGCTTTTTATTCACCCTTCTCACTTTTTGGCCGACTTCTGCCCTCTCTCCCACTCATCGGCAGAAAACGCAAACCCTACTCACCACGCCACCAGAGAAAATGATGGAGGTATCCGGGCTATGATTGCTCTTTTGGGTTTAAACCATAAGACGGCGCCTGTGCAGGTGCGTGAGCGCTTTGCTTTTGATGCCGACGCTGCCTGCCAGATGCTCCGTGCGCTGATCGCTCAAAACCTGGCCCAGGAAGCGATCCTGCTTTCCACCTGCAACCGGGTAGAGCTCTACATTGCCGGCGAAGAGCTCACCCATGCCCCGAGCAGCCGCCTCCTCCAATTCCTGGCCCAGGCACGCTCCATTGATTTTAATCACCAGCTCGCTGAAAGCTTTTACTTCCACACAAATGTAGATGCCTTGACCCATCTCTTCAAGGTCGTCTCAGGTCTGGACTCCATGGCGTTGGGTGAGACAGAAATCCTGGGGCAAGTCAAAGATGCCTACGACCTGGCCCTCAAGAATCGCTTTTCCGGACGGCGCCTCAATAAAGCCTTTCAGGTCGCTTTTCGCACTGCCAAATTTATCCGCTCCCAAACCGATATCCAGAAAGGGCATACTTCCATCGCCAGTGTTTCCGTAGAGCTGGCAGGGAAAATTTTTAGCGGCTTGAAGAATTGCCATGTTCTGGTCATTGGTGCCGGAGACACCTCCGAGAAAACAGCCAAGGCTATTCTCTCCCGCGGCGCAAGCCACCTCAGTATTACCAACCGCACACTGGAACGCTCGCAAGCCCTGGCCAAACGCCTGGGTGGAGAAGCGATCGAGTTTTCACAGTGGCCGCAAACGGCCCACAATGCTGATATCATTATCTCCAGCACCGCCGCGCCTGGCTACGTCCTGACCCTGCCTCTCATCAAGGAATACATGAAGAGCAGGAGCCATCACCCTTTGCTCCTGGTCGATATTGCCGTGCCCAGAGATATTGACCCTGCCATTGACGCGCTGGAAAATGTTTATCTCTACAACATTGATGACCTTCAGGCAATTGCGACTGAGTCACTTCGACTGAGAGAAAAACAGATACTCCTTTGCCGTGAGCTCATCGATAAACGGGTTGCGGAATTCCTGGAAGCGATGAAGAAAGACCACGAATTCCGGAGCACGCTCCTTCCGCTTTCCGGCCCGGATATCCACCCCTCATCTCATACTGATTATGCCAAATAGTGATACGACGACATCCATGCGAAAAATTGTGTTGGCCACACGTGGCAGCCCGTTAGCGCTGGCTCAGGCCCACAGAGTTCTCAATACCTGTTCACACTACTTCCCCAAGTACAGCTACGAAATCCGAATCATTAAAACCACGGGCGATAAACTTCAGACCGCATCCCTCTCCCACGCCGACTGCCCCACCGGCTCGCCTCCCAAAGGACTTTTTACCAAAGAGCTGGAAGAGGCACTCCTGGATGGCTCGGCAGACATGGCGATTCACTCGCTCAAAGACCTGCCGACCGAGCTGCCCGAGGGGCTAACCCTGGGTGGGGTCCTGCGCCGCGCCGATGTGCGAGACCTGCTGATCTATCGCTCCACCAGCCTTGCGGAAACACTGCAAGCCCAATGCAAGGATTGGACACCCGGCACACGCAGTTACCGGGGCTTCAGGAAGAATCTAAAAATTACCGAGCTGCCCAAAGGTGCCGTCGTGGCGACCAGCAGCACGCGCCGTCAACAGCAAATCTTGCACCTGCGCAGCGATATCCAGATCATCCCCATTCGCGGCAACGTCGGCACGCGCATCCAAAAGCTCCGGATGAATCCGGAAATCGATGCGACCATTCTGGCGGCAGCCGGCCTGGAACGCCTGGAGTTCCATCTCTTTTCCGATGGTCACTTTACCGCCCCGCCAAAATATGCTAATGTCCCCCTGGAGGGCATTCTCGGCTCACGGCTGAGCTCTCAAGAAATGCTCACCTGTGTGGGTCAGGGAGCCATCGGCATTGAAATCCGGCAGGATGACGAGCTGATGAGCCAAATCTGCCGTGAGATATCCCATCCCAGCACCGCTCTTTGTGTTGCCGCAGAGCGAGAATTTCTGCGCGCATTGGGCGGCGGTTGTCAAAGCCCCGTAGCGGCACATGCTCAGGTGAGGGGTCACACCCTCCAGATGGATGTTGTCTCTTTCCGGGTTCAACCACCCAAAAGCGCCCGAGTTTCGGGCAAGCTGAGTGAGGCCAAGCAAATCGGCCAACAAGCTGCAAAACTAGTTTCTTGATAACACTATAACCCTTATGAAAACTCTATCCATTAATTCTACTGCTAAATCATTCAAAACCATTTTATGGGCTCTCCCCATATTTCTAGCCTGCTCATGCTTTGCTTCTCAAAACGAAGTGGTCATGGAAGGTGAATTTAAACCTGCCTGGGAGTCTCTTTCCCACTATAACCAGGCACCCGACTGGTTTCGAGATGCCAAGTTTGGTATATGGGCACACTGGGGCCCCCAGTGCGAACCCGAATCGGGTGACTGGTATGCCCGAGATATGTATCTTGAGGGAAGCCGCGTCTATAACATCCATCTAAAAAAATATGGACACCCCTCAGAGTTTGGATTCAAAGACATCATCCACCGGTGGAAAGCGGAAAAGTGGGATCCTGAAAAACTGATGGAAGTCTATAAACGTGTGGGAGCAAAATACTTTGTAGCCCTGGGAAACCATCATGACAATTTCGATCTCTGGGATAGCAAATACCACAATTGGAACTCAGTCAATCTGGGCCCCGAGAAAGACCTCCTTGCCGGCTGGAAGAAAGCAGCCGAGGCAAACGGTTTGCGCTTTGGCGTGAGCATACACTCCTCTCATGCCTGGACCTGGTACGAGCCTGCACAACGCTCCGATAGAGAGGGACCTCAGAAGGGAATACCCTACGACGGAAAATTAACAAAAACCGACGGAATAGACCAATGGTGGGATGGATACGATCCCCAGGAACTTTATGCCCAAAATCATGACCTTGGCAGATTCAGCCTTACCGATGACGGTGCCGTCCACAGGCATTGGCGCTGGCGCGAAGGAGCTTCATTACCCGACGAAGCCTACAGGCAGGCTTTCCTGAACCGCAACCTGGATTTTATCAACAAATATAGCCCAGACCTCGTCTACTATGACGATGTTTCACTGCCGCTATGGCCGATTAGCGACGTCGGTTTAAAGATCGCTGCGCACTTATACAACAAGAGTATCAAAGAAAATCAGGGCAGAAATGAAGCCGTGATTACAGCAAAAGAACTGGCAGCAGATGAAAAAGACTGTCTGGTCTGGGATGTAGAAAGAGGCGTCCCGCCCACCATACAAGAGAAACCATGGCAAATCTGCACATGTTTAGGTTCATGGCATTATGATCGTGGAATATACGACCGAGGCCATTATAAATCGGCTGCCACCGTGGTGAGGCTATTGACAGACGTCATCAGTAAAAACGGCAACATCCTTCTGAGTGTCCCGCTTAGGGCCGATGGAACCTTTGATGAAAAAGAAGAAGTCATTCTCAATGAGATTGCAGCATGGATGGCCATTAATAGCGAAGGTGTGTTTGGCACCCGTCCCTGGAAGGTCCATGGTGAGGGCCCCTCCTATGCCGCAAGCCGCCCGCTTCATGGGCTGGGCTTCAATGAAAGCGACTACAGGTCATCCATTTCACAGGATATTCGTTTCGTAACGAAAGCCAACCTCCTTTACGCGCACGTCATGGCATGGCCCAAAGAAGGAGAGAGCTCGATACTACTAAAATCACTGGCTAAAGAGAGCGAACTCTACCAGGATGAAGTTAAAAGCGTGGAGCTTTTGGGTCATAACGCCTCCTTGCCATTCAGCCGCACTGAGGAAGGATTGCAGGTAGAGCTTCCCCAAAATGTGCAGTTTAATGATATTTCACTTGTGCTAAAAATCACTCCAAGTAACTAGCCCATTTCTCAATTACACGACAACCACACTACTACACTATGAAAACGTTATCCTTCACCCTCTCCCTGATGGCGAGTCTCTTCCTGGCAGTGACTCCTTCACAGGCTGCAGAGTCCCCGCCACATCAAACTGCGGCACTCATTGAGGTGAAAGCCCCCGCAACTGTCTTTACCGTCACGGAGCCGCTCCTCTTTGCGCTCCGTGAGCCTGACCTCCTGCCGCTTCGCTGGGAGCTCAAAGATTGGCACGGCAAAAGCCTGAAGAGTGGTGAGTGGCCCGAAAAGGCTCCATACACACTTGAGCTCAACCCCCTTCCCACTGGCTACTATCAGCTCTTTCTTTCCAGCGAAAAGGATTCCTTCGAGGGGTTTGGCAGCTTCACGATTGTTGCGGACCCAGCCACGCGCGCACGCAACCCGGATACCTACTTTGCCATGGATACGGCCCAGAGCTGGCTGGCCAGACTCAAAGCGGACAACAGCCGCTTCCCTGGCCCCGCCTTTGAAGTGGTCTCCGAAGCCGTCCGGAGAGCCGGCCTGGAGATCATCCGTGAGCGACTCCGCTGGGCCGACGTTGAGCCAGAGCCAGGTCAATACCAATGGGGCGATTACGAGCTGAACGCCCGGCTCCTCCAGGAGCGCGGCGTACAAATTCTGGGTATGTACCACGATGCTCCCAACTGGGCCAAAAGCCATACACGGCACTTGCCCGGAGACCTTCTGGCAGCCCACCGCTTTGCAAAGCAGCTTGCCCAGACTTTTCAGGGCAAGATGAGCGCCTGGGAGTTCTGGAATGAGCCCGATATCGCCTTCACCTCCGAAGGCGCCTGGGATTTTGCCTCCGCCATGAAGGCCGCCTATCTCGGCTTCAAAGCCGCTGACCCCGATATGCCTGTAGTACTGGGGGGAATCGCTCACTCGCCACTCCCCGCCTATACCGGCATCCTCATGGAAAATGACCTGGGCAACTACATGGATATCTTCGCTGTCCATACCTACTACCCGCTCCACGATTTCCCGGGAATCATGCAAAACGTCCGCAAGTTCATGAAAAAGTATGAGATAGCCGAGATGCCGCTTTGGTTCACCGAAAATGGAAGTCATGCTGAAGGCCACGGTCGCCAAGATAGCTACATGCCCGGGCTCAAAGCACACAGTCCGGAGCAGGAGCTCCTCGTCGCCGAATACCTCCCCAAAAGCATGATCTATCTCCAATCTATGGGGGTGGACCGCAATTTCTTCTTTGTCTTCTGCCCCTATAACGAGCAGGCAGGGGCGAAAGACTGGGGGCTCATGCGCCACGATTATTCGCTCAAACCCTCCTACGCCGCACTGGCCACGCTCACCGAAAATGTAGGCCTTGCCACTTATGAAGGCACTCTGGATATAGGCGAAGGTATGCGCGCTTTCCTTTACCGGCAGAAGGATAACTCTCAGACTCTCGCCTACTGGTCGCTCTCTGAGCTCGATACCGAGCCCAACGGCCCTGAACGCTCCCTGGATAACCTGCATGAAAGGAGCTTCTCTTTGACATTGCCCGAAGGAATTGAAAAGGTTTACCACGGCCGCGACTGTGCTGGCCTGC
>JAGVTF010000131.1 GCA_019136955.1 Verrucomicrobiota bacterium | reverse complement strand
GTTCCGTCCGCGGACCTGCAATTCTGACCGAGACAGAGCAGACGACCGATACTCCCGACCACCAGATCGTAACCTATGAATATGATGGCGGGTTCAATTTATATTGGGAGCATCGCCAGTTTGCCGGTAATCCTCACGAAAGAGGGGACTATGTGGGCTGTTATTTCTTTGGTACGGCAGGGGTTCTTTACCTGGGATGGTCAGCGGGCTGGACTTTCTTCCCCAATGGTGGTGGAGATGTCGTTCACGTTCCCTCTCAGCTTCGCCAGCCTGATGACCAGAATATCAAGGAGAACTGGGCTGACTTCCTGAGCGCGATCAAGTCTGGCAAGAGACCGACCTCTGATGTGGAGGAGATTCAGAATGCCACGGCTGCCTGCCTGCTGGCGATGATTTCGCTCAAGCTTGGGCGCAGCATTGATTGGGATGCTGAGAAATTCCGTTTTGTGAATGATCCAGAGGCTGATGCGCTCTTGAAGCGTAAGTACAGAGACCCCTGGGTCTACCCAACTATCTAGGGGGTAATCTCGCTAAGAGTTTCAGACTCCGAGAGACAAAGAACAGGAGACCAGGGTGGAGAAAAAGTGCTCCGCTCTGGTCTTCTTTTTTTATAAGAGCTGGGGATATCTTTTTAACCTCTTCTCACGGTGTTGGTTGCAAATTTTTTAATCGGATTAGTTTGTCTTGACTCTTGCCGGCAGGGACTGCAGAATAGATGCCGATTGTTTTCAAGCTATGAATAGGAGAAGTTTTATCAAAAATACCGTTTTGGCAGGTGCGACGATATCGGCCATGCCCTATATCAAGGCAGATAGCCCTGCGAAAAAGTACAAGACGGCTTTGATTGGCACCGGCTGGTGGGGGATGAATATCCTCAATGAAGCTATGGCCAGCGGACAATGCAAAGTAGTCGGCCTCTGCGATGTTGACCAACGCTACCTGGAGGCAGCATCCAAGAAGGTGGAGGAGTACAGCGGCGATACCCCCAAGAGCTACGGTGACTATCGGGAGCTTCTTGAAAAAGAGAAGCCAGAAATCGTGATCGTAGCGACACCGGACCATTGGCATTCGCTGATCTTTATTGAAGCCATTAAACACGGAGCCCATGTGTACGTGGAAAAACCGGTAAGCCATACTTTGCTGGAAGGTGTGGCGATGGTGAAAGCTGCGCGGAAAGCTGGCAGAGTGGCAATAGCGGGGACTCACCGCCGAGTCTCCCCTCACAATATCAGCGCCCGGGAGTTCATTCGCTCCGGCAAGCTGGGTAAAATCGGAATGGTCAAAGCCTTTGTCAACTACGGAGGAGGACCGGAGCGACCGCTCAAAAATGTCGAACCGCCGAAAACCCTTGATTGGGATATGTGGTGTGGTCCTGCTCCGCTCAGACCTTTTGCCGGAGACCCCAACAATCCATGGGGAGGAGGTCCTCATCCTCGCGGATTCCGTTCTTACCTGGATTTCGCCAATGGTCAGCTTGCAGACTGGGGCATCCACTGGATAGACCAGATACAGTGGATTCTCGACCTCAAGCAACCCAAGCGTATTTTCTCGATGGGTGGCCGCTCGATTCGTGGTCCTGCGATTCTGACTGAGACGGAGCAGACGACCGATGTCCCCGATCACCAGATCGTGACCTACGAGTATGAAGAAGGGGTGAATGTTTACTGGGAGCACAGGATGTTTGCAGGCAACAATCACTGTAAGGGGGAAGAGGTCGGCTGTTACTTCTTTGGCACTGAAGGCGTTTTCCATCTGGGATGGATTGGCGGCTGGGTATTTTATCCGATAAACAGAGGGGAGCCGGTGCGTATGGCTTCACAGCTTCACAAGCCCGATGAGCAAAACATCAAGGAGAACTGGGCCGACTTCCTGAGCTGTATTAAGTCCGGTGAGAAGCCTGCTTCTGATATTGAGGATATTTATAATGCCACAGCGACCTGTCTTTTGGCCATGATTTCACTGAAACTGGGCCGCAGCCTTGAGTGGAACGCAGAGAAGCTCGCTTTTGCCAATGACCTGGAGGCTGCCTCCCTGCTTAAGCGTCAGTATAGAGGCCCCTGGGAGTATCCCTCTTTTTAGAGGAGGGTTCCTTTGCAACTGAAACCTGAAATTCCGGGCATCAGGGCTGAGTCAAAAGGGCGGCTCTGGTGCCTGATTGCTCCGCCTGGGAGCGGAAGAGGGCTTCGGTTTGGCTTGCAGTTTTAAGCTGTTTTCCCTATAGTTTGGGCCGTGAGCAACAATTGGATTGGCATTATCGGTGGCAGCGGACTCTATGAGATGGAAGGGCTGTCAGAGCAGGAGTGGAGGACTGTGGAGACGCCGTTTGGAGCGCCTTCGGACCAGATTTTAACGGGCAAACTTGAAGGCAGATCAATAGCGTTTCTTCCCAGGCATGCACGGGGGCACCGTCTCTTGCCAAGTGAGCTCAACCATAGAGCGAACATCTTTGCTCTCAAAAAGTTGGGTGTTGAGTGGATACTGAGCGTGGGTGCAGTGGGTTCTTTGCAGGCGGAGTTTAAGCCTTGTGATGTTGTTTTGCCTGACCAGTTTATCGACCATTTACGCACGACCCGGAATCAAACCCTTTTTGGGAATGGTATCGTGGCTCATATCGCTTTTGCCGAGCCTGTTTGTATGGAGTTGAACCAGATTATCTACGAGGTCGCCCGTTCGCTTGGTGCACGGGTTCATCAGGGCGGCACTTATGTGAATATGGAGGGGCCGGCTTTCAGTACCCGCGCTGAATCCATCCGCAATCACAAAGCCGGCTACAGCGTGATTGGCATGACGAATATGGGCGAGGCCCGTTGTGCACGAGAAGCAGAGATTGCCTATGCAACGATTGCCATGGTCTCGGATTATGACAGTTGGAACCTGAATGAAGAGCATGTGACTTCGGAGATGGTCATGGAGAATTTTTCAAAAAATATTGCTTTGGCCAAGAGGATTCTAAAAAACACAATCTCCAGAATTCCTCTGGAACCCAACTGGCCTTGTCACTCTTCCTTGAAGAATGCCATTTTTACCCCCAGAGACTATTGGCCGAGGGAATGGGTGGAAAAACTCAAACCAATACTGGATAAATACCTTTGATTAGGGAAGTTGTTATAAATCTAATAAAATTTAATAATTGAAATGAAAAAGTTTTTTTCCGTTTTTACTTTGCTGAGCCTGGGTGCCTGCACTCTTTTTGGGATCGATTTTTATATCTCTCCGGAGGGGAGTGACGCAAACTCGGGGAGCTCAGCGGAGCCTTTTGCTACGCTTCAAAAGGCGCAAATGGCTGTTCGGGCCTTCCGTTCTGCCAATCCTAAAGAGCCTGTAACGGTGAACCTGGTTCCTGGAGTTTATGAGCTTGAGCAGAAGCTCCTCTTCACGCCAGAAGATTCGGGAATCTCCGAGGAGGCACCAGTCCGGTATGTCTCCAGTGGCGGTGGCGAAGTGGTGGTGAGCGGCGGCTCGGAGCTTGCTTTGGAGTGGGAGAAGGATGCAAACATCCCGGGAGTCTGGAAAGCCAAAGTGGAGCTCCGGAGTGGAAAGCGATTTGAGCAGCTATGGGTGAATGGCAGGCGTGCTGTGAGGGCCAGAACTCCGGATTATTGGAGTTTTGCCCGTCTCCTGGGAGTGAGCGAAGAGGATATCCCCGGTAAAGAGGCTACTAAGCTGCATACTTTCAAAGCGGAGAATCTCATTACCAGTACTCTCAAAGGGCTTTCAGAGACTGAGCTGAGCGATGTACAAATCCATGTGATTCATAAATGGGATACGACTCGCGAGTGGCTCACCGGGGTTGAGCCTGATAAAGGGGTTATGACCAGTGAAGGAAGGAAGATGCTCTCCCACAACATGATGACCCGTGATAACCAGTACTACCTGGAAAACTATAAATCGGCTCTGGATGCTCCGGGTGAGTGGTTCCTGGATAGAGAGGGCTGGCTCTATTACTATCCACTGGAGGGTGAAGATATCAAGAGTTCCGAGTTTGTATATCCTCGTCTGGAAACCTTGCTGAAAGTTGCCGGAGAGTGGGGGAAGAGCCGTGTTCGTTTTATTGAGTTTGAGGGCATTCACTTCAAGCATAGCAAGTATCAGGTTCCCCAGGAAGGTGTTCCACCAATGCAGGCAGCAATGAATTGCCAGCAGGCCACTCTCTTCCTCAACAGCGCAGAAGCAATCCATTTTAACGAATGCTCTATTGAGCATACGGGTAATGTCGGGCTCTGGATCAAGGCAGACAGCGCTCATTGCTCCGTGACTTCCAGCCGCATCTTTGATATTGGGGCCACTGCGGTTCGTATTGGCGAAACTCAAAACAGAGCCAAGGAACAGCGAACCGGCTTTATCACCATTCATAATTGTATTATCCAAAGCAGCGGGCGCATTCATCCATCTGCGACCGGTGTCTGGATTGGCCAGAGTTCCGATAACCGAATTACTCATAATGAGATTTCTGACCACATGTACACGGGAGTCTCGGTCGGCTGGGTCTGGGGCTATGCGGAGAGTGGGTCACAGCGGAACCTGGTTGCTTATAACCATATTCATCACATTGGATACCGGATATTGAGTGATATGGGTGGCATTTATACCTTGGGCAATTCTGTCGGTACGGTGCTGAGGGGCAACCATATTCATGATGTTTACTCCAGTGCTTATGGAGGCTGGGGACTCTATCCCGATGAAGGAACGACAGGAATGCTTCTGGATGATAACCTGGTCTACAATACCAAAGATGGGGGATTCCATCAGCACTACGGGCGCGATAACATTGTCCGCAACAATATCTTCGCTTTTAGTGAAGAGGGGCAGATTGCCGTGACTCGCGCTGAAGCGCATACCTCTTTTATTTTCGAGAACAACATTGTTGTCTTTGATGAGGGGAGGCTTTTGGGATATGGAGGATGGGCCGCCGGTGCAAAAGTGAAGATGAACAACAACCTTTACTGGAACAGCGCCAGTAAAGCGATTGATTTTGCTGGAAAGACTTTTGACGAGTGGAAAGCCGCTGGGCACGATAGAGATTCTCTGATTGCCGATCCGCTTTTTGAAAACGTGGAGGAACGGGATTTCCGCCTGAAAAAGGGATCGCCGGCAGAGAAAATCGGCTTTAAAGCGTTTGACTTCACAAAAGCTGGCGTACAGGGGAATGCGGAGTGGGTCAGACTGGCAAAATCTTTGGAATACCCCGGTTTTGGGAAGACTTATGAGCCTCCACCTTTAAGCTTTAAAGAGGATTTTGAAGAAGCCCGGTTCAGCACTTTGAAAGAGGTCTCTTCTTTTCATGAGGAGGACCGGAGCGGTCTCATCGGGCTGAGCGATAAGTATGCAGCCAGCGGCAAGTATTCGCTTTTGGTTCAGGATGATCCTGAACTAAAGTTTTCTTATAATCCGCATTTTTATTTTGACCCTCACTATACAGAGGGGGTTTTAAAATTTTCTTATAAAATCCTCCTGAAAAAGGGCGTGGTGACCCATAATGAAATCCGCTCTGAAGGCCATCCTTATCTGACGGGGCCCAGCCTTTTCTTTAGGGATGGAGGCTTGAATGTACGGGAGCAAAAGCTTCTGGATTTACCGTATGAAGAGTGGATTGGAATCGAAATCACGGCACCTCTGGGAGCAAAGGCCAAAGGGGAGTGGAGTCTGAAAGTGAGCCTCCCTGATGACACGGAGAAAACGTTCCAGGAGCTGCCTTGTGATTCAAGGTGGAATCGGGCTCGCTGGCTCGGTTTTTGTGCTTTGGAGAATACCTCCTCAGCCTTTTACCTGGATGATATTGAGTTAGAACTTATACCTTAAATGAAACGCCTGAAACGTCGAGAATTTCTGGGAGTCTCGGGCGGTGCCTTTTTGGCATGTCTGGGGGGAGCGAGCTTTTTGCCCGTACTGGGAGAGGCCGCTCCTGCCAGCAGCTCCCGAAAGGGTACTACCCACTCCGCAAAGGCTTCGATTCGGAATGAATTGATGAGGAGCCTGGAAGCAGAGCGGCTTGTGACGGAGATGAACAATAGCCGTGAAAATGCGCGCCTGCTTCATCTTTTAGTCCGGGTAAGCCGTGCTTATCGTGTTCTGGAGGTGGGGACTTACAAAGGGTACAGTACTCTTTGGATGGCAACGGCTCTGGAGGCTCAGGGAGGCGGAAAACTGACCACGATTGAGGTGGACAGTATGCGTGTACTCGAGGCCAGAAGAAACATGCGTAACTGTGGGCTGGACTCCATCGTAACCTGCGTGGAGGGCAATGCGCACCAGGAGATCAAAAAATTAAAAAAGAATTTTGACCTGATCTTTCTTGATGCGGACCGTGACCGCAATGAGGATTATCTCAAGGCTCTCTGGCCTCTCTTGCGGACAGGAGGCTTCCTCTGCCTGAATGGAGCTGTACGCTTCCGCAGCGTGATGGGAAGATACTTCGAGGAGCTGGAAAAGAAGGAGAATGCCTTGACCAGTATCCTGCAGGCAATCCCCAATACGGAGCCTGCATCCTCAGA
>JAGVTF010000160.1 GCA_019136955.1 Verrucomicrobiota bacterium | reverse complement strand
ACCATAGACGCGTTTGGCTGCACCGGCCGTTGAGTTGGATTTGCTGCTGGATGGGCTCACACCGTCCAGTCGGTTGAGCACCTGTTCGACAACTTCCCGAATCAGTGCTTCGTTTACTCCTGATCCATTACTCATATTCTACTAATTTTTTACTTTCTGGTTGTGTAGACTTTTTTGCCCAATATGTCTACAGTATCCACAATTCCAATTATCACAGCATCCACCGGTGCCTGCTTTAACCCCGGGGCAAGCCTGGCAGAGCTGCCCTGGCAGAAGAGCACTAACTCCCCCTCACCGGCACCCACTGAATCTACGGCAATAAACGTCGTATCCAGCTCTTTTAAAGAAGCAGGATTTTTGTTGTCAGCTACCACCGGCCGCAGCACAAGGAGCTTACGGCCCTCCATTGCGGAGTCTTTTTTGGTGGCCACGACAACCCCAACTACCTGGGCTAAATACATAGCCTAACGAGTTACGGCTGCAGCTGTTGTTTTGGGTGATTGAGGCAACACAACCTGGATGTCATCGTTGGGGCGTGCGATTACGTGAGCACTAATGACATCTCCACCAGTGGATTTTATGGCTGCGACACCAGCATCCACCGCAGCCTGTACGGCTGCTACATCTCCCAATACAACGGCTGTTACCATTGCGTTTCCAACCTGCTTCATCGGTCCGGCTAGTTCTACGTTAGCGGCCTTGAGCATTGCGTCCGTTCCTTGCACCAAAGCGACAAGTCCACGGGTTTCCAGCATTCCTATTGCTTGTGACATAAATACCTCAATAAGTTAACAGTTAGTTTAATAAAAAGCGTTTTACTTCCCTTGCAATGACTAACTCTTCATTGGTCGGGATTACAAAAATTTTGACAGCAGAGTCTGCAGCGCTGATTTCCGCTTCACCGGAAGATGTATCTGCAGAGTTCTTTTGTGCGTCGAGCTTTATCCCCAGATTTTCGAGATTTCTGCAGATAGCAGCGCGTAACAATGGGTTGTTTTCAGCTATTCCAGCAGTGAAAGCAATTGCATCCACCCCATTCATTTGGAGAATACAGGCTCCCAGCCAGTGCCGAGCCTGCCAAACCAGCACATCAATCGCCAACTGAGCGTTTTTGTCTCCCAAGGTGGCTTGCTCAGCAATCTCTCGCATGTCATTATATCCACACGAAAGACCTTTGAGCCCGGCTTCTTCACAAAGAGCTGGTTCAATTTCCTCCAAAGACAAGCCCTTTTGGCGCATCATGAACGGAATGGCAAAAGAATCCAAATCACCAACACGGTTGTTTTGTGGCAACCCCGATTGTGGGCTCATCCCCAAGCTGTTGCAGATGGCAACTCCGTTTAGAATTGCCGAGAGCGAAGAGCTGCCCCCCAGATGACATGACACCACGCGCAAATCCGGTTTTTCCACAGGGCTTGCTCCCTTGTTAACATAAAGCATCCGGGCTCGCTCGGCGACGTCGGCCCTGCCCAGCAGCTCAGCAGTTCTCTCTGCAATAAATTTGTGACTGGCACCGTGGAACCCCCAGCGTCTGACTCCCTCATCGTGCCATTCTTGGGGAACAGCATATCGAACAGCAGCTTCTGGGGCCCATTGATAAAAAGATGTTTCAAAAAGACCAACCATCGGCGTTGTTGGCATCCTTTTAGCAAAAAGTCGCACTCCAGTGATGTAAGGGGGATTATGTGCAGGTGCCATTTTGCAGTAGGCCTCCATTGCACTCAAGACCTCCTCGTTCATCTGAACGCAGCCAGTAACTCCGCGGGCAATAACGGGCTTAAAGCCCACTGCTGCCAAATCCTTTTCTCCTGAAATATGTCCGGCGCTCAACAGCTCTTCCAGACAGGAATTGATAGCTTTGGAGTAATCGCAAACGCGCTCAAAGCCACCACGTGCCAATAATTTTTCTTCTTCGCCACTACAATCGAAGAGGCGATATTTCAGAGAGGTAGACCCCAGATTAGCAACCAGTATTTTCACGGAGCTGCCAAGTGTATAAACTTCCGAAAAGAATTGTCAGTTACTGAATCCAAGTGCCAAGCATTTGCACGTCTTCATGCGGACGGGGAAAAACTTGCACGTTAATGACCTCACCTATCTGGGCAGCGGCTGCAGCGCCTGCATCGGTCGCTGCTTTAACAGCCGCTACGTCACCGCGAAACACCGCTGAAACATAGCCACTACCGATTTTTTCCCAACCAGTCATTTTGACATCTGCTGCTTTGAGAGCCGCGTCGCAGGCTTCCACTAGTGCGCAGAAACCCTTGGTTTCAATCATTCCTATAGCCAAATGTTGTGCCATATCTTATATTTTTTTAGTTACTTGATAAAAGCTTTAACAAGGTCATCGTGCGGCCTTGCTATTACGTGGGAGCTGACCAGCTCGCCCACCTTAGCCGCCGCTTTTGACCCAGCCTCAACGGCTGCCTTTACACTGCCCACGTCGCCTTTGACCATTACTGTGATCATGGCTCCGCCGATTGCGACTGTTTTTACCAGCGAAATACTCGCGGCTTTAGTCATCGCGTCAGCAGCTTCAACGCTGCCCACATAACCTTTGGTTTCCACCAATCCTAGCGCTTCGCTCATAGAATTATAATTTTTGTTTATAGATCGTTAAAATTAACAAATACGAATACCTCAATATTTCAGTATTTCACAAAAAGTCTTTTTATTCAAACCAGCAGCATTACCTTCATCTGTATCAATATGGACTTCCAGCTTAAATCCTTTGGTAACGCGGATCAATATGTTGTCCAGTGTGAGCCCGCAGGGACCATGAACTTTGAGCTTCATCTTGTCTCCATCTTTCACTCCGTAGAAGGCTGCGTCATCCTCCCCCAGATGCGCATGTCGCAATGCTCGAATAACGCCCTCTTGCATTTCAAAAAAACCGGCTGGCCCCATCAGCATACAACCCGGGGTCCCCGCAATATTCCCAGAGAGTCTGGCAGGAATTTCAAAACCCAGCGCAATAGCATCCGTATAAGCCAGCTCCACCTGATTAAAACTGCGGCAAGGACCCAAAATGCGTAAATTGGATATAACTCTACTACGAGGACCAATTAAAGTGAGGGTTTCTTTGGCTGCAAATTGTCCGTCCTGATAAAGATTCTTATGAATACTGAGCTGATAACCAGTGCCAAACAGTGCTTCTACGGCCTCTTGGGTAAGATGGCAGTGACGGGCGCTCACATTCACCACCAACGGGTTGGGTGCACTTGTAAACTCTGGCAAGCGCTTCCCCAGCTTCGCATAAACGAGTTCTCTGACCATCTTTTCAATCGTCAGTTTGTCGGGTAGTTGCGTTGGTTTAGCCATAAGCACGTGGGACAGTCTTCCAGAAAAAATGGAGCACGTCAATCATTTTTGCTTTTATTCTTGCAAATAATTTCAAATTCTTCCATGCTTGCTTCCATGCTTGCCGAAGAACGCCAGCAACGAATCAATGAGCATCTGAGGGAGAAAGAGTTTTGCACGCTGAAAGAACTCTCGGAAATGTTGAATGTTTCCGTTTCAACTGTAAGGCGCGATATTAACTTTTTAAAAACCACCGGAGTCCTCCGACGCACACACGGAGGAGCCCGTCTGAGTGAACAGGTGGAGATCGAAGGAACCCATCCTTTGGTTCCAAATGCTTCCGTTCGCTCGGAGCTAAAGGAGTGTATTGCCAGGTATTGCGCTTCGCTGATAGAGCCTGGCCAGACCGTAATCATGGATGGCGGTTCGACAGTATTCAGCGTTGCCCGGCATCTGGTGGTCAAACATCCTATTGTCATCACTAACTCTTTACCTATCAGTAATCTCTATTCTAACTACCGACAGGTGGAAGTGCATGTTACCGGTGGCGTGGTGTATCCACGCCTGGGCGTGCTCACAGGTCCCAATGCCGTAGAGGGATTCTCAAAAATACATGCAGATGTCGCTATCATGGGGGCCGGCGGTCTGGATGTGCAGGATGGTGTAACCAATACACATGCCCTTTTAATCGATATGCAACTGGCGATGATCAAAGCTGCCAGAAAAGTCATATTTTGTATGGATTCAACCAAGCTGGGGGCTAGATCTTTATTCTTTCTCTGTTCAGCAGACCAGGTTCAAACACTTGTAACCAATAGTGATGTGGACCCTGTTCTGGTGAAAGCTTTGAGAAAAAAAGGAGTGGATGTCCACCTCGTTCCCTGTTAATTAGCTTTCAAGCAGATAGCATGGCAGTAAAACAAAAAGTATGGGATTGGCTGATTGTTACCGCCTCTAATGACCTTCAGGCACAAGCTTATCATTCTCTGCTCAAAGCCAGAGAGAATTCTCCTCTGCTGGCCTGTTTTAAACGTTGGCAGGTGATTGCCGATCCCGAAGGGGTGCGAGTGGGAAGCGGAGGCAGTACGGTGCTTTGTTTGATGGAAGTTGCTTCCAAGCTGATCAAAGAGGCTCGCCATCCGATTGACCCATGGGAGAAATTTGAAGAAAGCATGAGCTCGCAGAGGGTTCTGATTATCCATGCCGGTGGAGATTCTCGCCGACTTCCAGCTTATGCTCCTTGTGGCAAGCTTTTTGTCCCGATTCCCACTGCCAGTGAAAAAGGGAATTTCGCAGCAGATTACCCTTTTTCTCTTTTTGATCGTCTGCTATCCAGTCTGACTCAGCTTCCTGCAGCCAGACACGGTGCAGGCCAGTATCTGGTGGTATCAGGGGATGCACTGCTTCTTTATGATCCCAGTGAAATCCGTTTTGATTTCCCAGGGATGACGGCAATTGGGGTGCTTAGACCGCTTAGTGAGTGCTTTAAACATGGTGTTTTTTCTGTGGGCAAAGATGGGCGAGTCCGCTTTTACTTGCAGAAGCCTGGGCTGGAGCTGATGGAATCCACTGGCGCACTTCAAAATTCTGGAGAAGGTTTGTTGGATGCAGGTTTAATGAGCTTTGATGCAAGTTTTTCCATAAAACTTATGCGCACTCTCAATGTAGAGCTAAGCCTTGAGGACGGAGCAAACTGGAACAACCGCTTTTTCTCCCTGACGATGGAGAAAGGCTTGGATTTCTACCGAGAGATTTGTTGTGCTTTAGGAAGCGAATCAAATTTTGAGTACTACCTTCAGTCTGTTCGGAAAAGTGGAAGTGACTGGCCCGAGCCCGATCTGAAAAACTTATATGCAGGGCTTAATGATTTGCCGCTTTATTGCCAAACCCTCCCTTGGTGCGATTTTCTCCACTTTGGCACAACCAGGCAATTGATATCTAGCGCCCGAAGTTTACTTGAGTGGAGCTCCGAAGCCAAAGAAGAGGTTAAACAGAAGTTTATTATCAATAGCTGGGTGCAAAACCCGGAGTTGGTTTCGGGTGAACGCTACTGGATAGAGGCCTGTCAGATAGAATGTTCTCTGTTTTTGGAAGGAGAAAATGTGCTGACAGGGCTTACAATTCAAAAGCCTCAAAAGTTTGCTCATGGTAGCTGTTTGGATATAAGTGCCGGCACTCAGCCTGATGGTAGTGTCTGCTGGTTTATTCGCCCTTATGGCATTCAAGATAGCTTTAAAGATAGCTTAAAAAGCTTGGGCACTTTTTGCAATCAACCACTGAGGGAGTGGCTGCTAAAATCTGGAATCAAGCCAGAGTGGCTTTGGGAAGATTTTGAGGATGAGGAAAAATGCACTTTGTGGAATGCCCGTCTCTTCCCAGCTGTAGAATGTCCGAGCGACTACCAACAATGGCTTTGGTATTACACTCCTGAAGAAGCATGTACGAATTCAGCCCTTGTTGAGCGCTTTCTCAGCACGCCCCGTTATGACTGTGCCCAAATGGCCCGGCTGGTTGATCTGGAAAAATTTCACACACGCCGCTTGAGTTTACTCCAAGCTGAAAAGGTTGCATGCCAAACAGATAGCTTAAAATGAAAAACAGTCTAAAAAAAATTCGAAGACTAAAGGCATGGACCTTAAAGGAGCTCTCTGAAAAATCAGGTGTTGCTTTATCAACCATAGGTAATTTTGAAACCGGCAGGACCAGGGTCAGTCCGAGGGTCTTAAAAAAGCTTTCGGCAGCCCTGCAGGTGCCGGCAAGCCAAATACTTTCAGACTCTCTGGAGTTCGAGCATGAGGGAGATTTTGCAGGCTTGCTTTATGATCGCAAAAAAAGTTTTTCACAAATCAGAGATATTCCGGTTGTTTCGTGGGCCAGAGCAGGGGAGGCCAATGACTTTGCGGACCTATGGACACAGATAGATGAGTCTATTCCCTTCAATTGTCGCGATGAAAATGCTTTTGCCCTCATCATAGAAGGGGACAGTATGGAGCCTCTTTTTCTGGAAGGGGATAGAGTTCTATTTTTGCCCAACTCAGAGCCTCGTAACGGAGACTTTGTGGTGGCTCGTTTTGCCGAAGACCATGGAGTCGTTTTTAAAAAGTTTAGACGCACAGGGAGTGACGGAAATACGATTGTTCTGGAAAGCTTGAATCCGGATTACCCAAATATGGAACGGCATGTATCGGAGTT
>JAGVTF010000270.1 GCA_019136955.1 Verrucomicrobiota bacterium | reverse complement strand
TCCATCAGGTTCTCCACCTGAGCCGCGCCAGAGGCGACGGAAGCGCTCCAGCAGTAGACGGGAAGAAAAGTCGTAACGACTTTGAGTTCAGCGGCCTTTGCCGAGAGGGCAAGAGCAGCTACTAACACGGTTGCCAGGGATGTTTTCCAGAGATTCATCACTTAGCCTTTTCTAATTGCAAATCGTTTGCAAATAAACTCTACAAAAAAATCCTTCCACTGGCGGGAATGGATTTTTGCACGCAGGGTGCCCCCTGCTTACTTCATCAACAGCATCTGACGAGCACGCTTCACCGAGCGGGAAAGCTTGCGCTGAAAAGCGGCCGGCAACCCGGTATATTTTCTCAGAAGGATGCGGCCGTGATCGGTCACATATCTGCGAAGCAGGGTTACATTCCTGTAATCATTGCGTCCACCCCTTTTACTTCTATCGGTATTGGTTTTACGAGGCATATTTCTACTACTTAATTTCTCTGTGCAAAGTGCGGCGTCGCAGATACTTGTTGTACTTCATCATCTCGACCCTCTCGGTTTGGAGTTTCTTGTTCCGGGAGGTCTGATACCGAGTCGGGGCTTTCCCCTCTTTGCGGGCCTCCGTACATTCTATGGTTACAATTTCACGCATGATAACTAATCAAGCCAAAAAAAAGTTTATCGTTATTCTCTGTTTTAGGCAAGCTTATCTTCTCCCTCATCGTCATCATCAGATGAAGAACGGGAATCCGAATCATCTGCTGAAGAGGTCAAGTTTCCCAAGTCACCCAGACGGCGACGGTTTTTTCCACCCTCTTTTTCCAAAAGGACCTGGGATTCGACCGTATAACGTGCCCAAGGGATCGCATCCAGTCTACTCTTGGGGATTGGCTTGCCTGTCATCTCACAAACCCCGTAAGTCCCTTTTTGGATCCGCTTGAGCGCCTGCTCCACTTCATAAAGTGCGTCGCGGTCGGCAGAAAGCAAACTCAAAGCAAAATCGCGATCAAAGTGGTCGGTCCCGGCATCGGCCATGTGCATCCCAAAGCTGGATATCTCCTGAGCCGAGTGCTCTGCCAAACCCAACATCTGGTTCTTCAGCCGTTTACGAAGCCCAAAAAGATTCTTGTAATATTTAACCCATTGAGGCTTGACCCATTCAGGCGGCACTTCCGAAAAAACAGACTCTTCACTGCTCGCAGGCGCCCCAAAAAGAGATGCCAGCGAGGCACGCGGAACCACCCTGGTAGAAGGAGTCACTTCTGCCTTAGGCTCCTCTTCCACTTTCTTGAGGACCTGCTGGGCCTTGGCCGCCGGCTTCTCCACCGGTGCCGTTACGGAAGTTTTCCTGGCCGCAGACTTCTTCTCTGAAGCTTTGGAAGCTTTTGCCCTGGAGGCACTTTTTTCCTTCAATGACTTTTCAGTCGCACTCGAGACCAGGGTAGAAGCCACTTTGTCCAAAGGTTTAGCTTTCGGCTTTTCAGAAGCTTTCTTCTTATTCACCGGGCTCTTCTCCGTTGTTTTTTTCTTAGCACTCACTGAATACCCTTCCGGTTAAAAATGAATTTCTCTCAAACTCCCGACAGGGAACTCCTGCTCTCCACAGGAAGGCTAAGCATACTGATACTTTTTAAAAAATCCACCTTAATTTTTAAAAATCTTCAGTTCCGCTTTTTCTCCTTTTTTGGCGCCAGCCACGAAGAAAACTCAACCCGGTCACCCAAAGAGCGATCTCGCTAAAAAAACAGAACCGCCCCCCCTCAAAAGTGAGCGACCAGAGACTATAAAAATAGGCCAAAAAGAGCCCAAGACTAATCCAGGTATCCGAGCATACCTTCCATTTTTTAAGCTCTCTCCAGCCGATATGGTAGAAGCGCGCACTCACAACCCCGATAACGGGCGTCGCTATGGCAAACTCCACCCAGCCCCAATACTCCCAACTGCCACTCTTTAGACCCCACTTAAAGAACAGCAACAGCAGAACCGGTCCCAGCCCCAGCCAGCCGGCAAAGCTCCAAGGCATAAAGACAGGCGGCTCTTTTTTCTTTTTTGGAGGCGGCGGCGACTCTTGAGGCTCGCCGGAGGATGCTTCTGGTTGAATAACGGGGGGAGACTCCATTTTCTTTAATACGCCATGGAACCCAGTCTCATCGTTGCAATGCCGGAGAGAGCAACCGTCTGACTTTGGCCAGGGCCTCAGCCTCCATCTGCCGTTGTAAAAACTCAATCACCTGGCGGTTCAGGTCCGGCGTATAGTGATTATAATCATCGCGCAGCTCATAGAAGAACTTCGAAGAGCTCTCCAGAAGCGAGTAGATACGGGAAGCTGAATCCAGACAGCGGGTCAAATTCTCCTCAGAGTTGACCGCATCCTCCTTGAAGGCGATAACCCAGGCGGCTCGAGGGGCCACCAGCCCCAGTATTTCATTAAAATCATACGGTATCCTCCGCTCATGCTCCTCAAAGGCTGCCAGCCGCGGTGCCAGAAGTGGAGACTTCACCCAGCGCGAAATACCACCCAGCCGCCCTCCGGGCTCATTGATGCGCATCGGCGCAAACCCGCCCACAGAGACCACCCCGGCAATCCCCGGGTCCATGGCCGCTGCATACAGCGCCGCCATCCCGCCCAGATCATAACCCACCAGATAGATTTTCCCCGTATCGGCAAAAGGTATCTTGCCTATCGCATCCACCGCCAGCGATATATCCTGAACCATTTTCCCCAGAAGCGACCATTGGGGGTAGCGCTCATAGAAGTTGCGCGCCTCCTCAATGCGGGTGCCGCTGCCTGCCGGGTCGAACACCACAACGAGGAATCCGGAAAGCGCCATCTCGAAATAGGGCGGCACACCACGCAGCTCCGAGCAGGTGTAGCCACCGGGCACCGAAAAACCAGGCTGCCAGATAACCACCGGCAGGTTCGTCTGAGCGGTGTCACCCCCCTCTTCAAAGTAAAAATCGGCATGAACACCGTTACCCAGGCGGATTCCCCCTTTGAGGATTGAAGGCGGTGCATTGGCGCGCCGCATCAGGGCCGCCACCTGCAGCGGCTCAGAGTCAAACTCCGGCTCTTCCAGAAATAGCGGCGGAGCATCCCCCATCCCCCACTCCAGATGCTCTCTCATTTCTGAGCGCCGAATCTTCCAGTTATCGTTTGAAAAAACGGGATTGCCCGAGGAAAAAGAGAGGATATCGGCATAGCTCTTTTCAGGGTAAGAAAGAGGATTCGGCTTTTCAAGCCCGCCTGCACTCTCAAGCCACTTCTCATAAGTGGGATAAAAAGAGCTCTGCAGATCAAATGTACGCCTGCGACCCCACTGAAATTCAAGCCAGTCCAATGCTTTTTCCCGCTCTTCTCGGGTGAAGCCTGCGCCGGCAACTTCCTGCAAGAAAAGCCGCCGCACATCCGCCCCCAGCTTCAGATAGGTCTTCTGGAGTAGCTGCAGCGCCTGCTCATTACCCCAGAGGCTCTCGGCCGGGTCGTTCCTGAGCGTCGCCACATAGAGCGCTCTGGGGGCTATGCAGGCCGCCATATCCGTCTGCTCAAAAGGGAGGTAATGTTCGCGGCCGGAGAAGAATCGCAGCCGCGGAGTAAACCACTCCGGATGCTCCCGAGTCAGACCCTCAATGCCACCGCCCATCTGCATCTCCGATAAAGTCCGAAAAGGAGTAAAGCCGGCCAGCCCGGGAGAAAAAGCGATGGTTGCCGAAATCCGAGCATCCGCAGCGGCAGCCGTAATCGCCGCTTTGGCGGAAAACCCCTCACCAGCAACCGCGATACACCCCCGGTCCACCTGTGGATATTGAACCAGATAATCCACCACCCGACGCATCATCCATGCTTCACGGCAAAGGTCGCCCCAATCGGCCATCGCCCATTGAGCCAGCGCGCGAACCGAGTTGGTCCCCTCCCCTGGCTCCAAAATCGATTTCTTATCCAGCCCCACCCCCGGCCAGTAGCGGCAGACAATAAACCCACGGCTCACCGAAGCTTGCGAAAACTCCTGCGTCGCCTGGCTCATGCTTCCATCGGGCTCCGATGGCAATACCACCACCGGCGTATACCGGCGCAGCGACTCTTGGGGGAAAAACATCTCCACGTTAATCTGCGCCTTCACATCCTCACCCATATTGAGAACCCCTCTTTGCGAAAAACAACGGAAGGATTCGCTCCGGCCCGGGTGAACCTCTGCCAGGACCTCCCCGGGTGCCGGCGGTGAGGAGCCCAGCACCCACCAGGTGTAGAGCCCCAGTATTTCATTGCGGCGGCCATTCCAGATTTTAAAAAGAATGTCGCTGGGCATTGTCGGCGTTACCAGCAGACCACGCAGCGGATCGGGGAGCAAAGGGGTGGGAAGCGAAAAATCGGGGTCCTCCAGCTCCTTGGGGAATTTCTCCAGCTCCAGTGTCAGGCTCTTAAAGTCCGGCGGCAGTTCCCGTCTCCTCGCTTGCCATTCTTCAAAGGATTCCACCGGCGGAATCCACTTTTTCAATTCTTCCCAATAGAGGTTGCGCCGAGTAAAAGCTTCCCGCTCCAGCCGAGCCGCGGCCTGGGGGTCCAGTTCCGGAGCCGCTTTTACCTCTGCGCTCTGCACGGCATAAAGGTTTACACTCAAAGAAAGCAAAACAACCCAAAGAGCAACCCCCAGCATCCCGCTCCAGTTATTTAGAGAGTTCCTCATTTTTCCTCCAGGCATAATACCATTACAAACCACACGCCGAGCCCTCAGGAGTAGCACGTCAAAAGAGGCCTTTAGCCGGATTAAACTTACCCATCATCTTCTGGAACTTGCCCATCTTCTTCATCATCTTCTGGAGCTGACCAAACTTGTTGAGCATGTTGTTCAGCTCGGTCACCGTCACGCCGGCCCCCTTGGCAATACGTTTGCGGCGGCTGGCATTGAGCACTTGCGGTCTTTCACGCTCCAGAGGGGTCATGGAGCAGATCATGGCATCCATATGGATAAACTCCTTCTCACTTCGGCTCAAATTAGCGCCCTGGAGCATGTTCGCTCCACCCGGAAGCATCCCGACGATGTTTTCCAGCGGCCCCAGTTTGCGCATCTGTCGGAGCTGCTCGCGAAAATCAGCCAGGGTAAACTGACCCTTGCGGACCTTCTCCTCCAGCCGAAGGGCCGCCTCCTGGTCCACCGTCTCGGCCGCTTTCTCCACCAGGCTCACCACGTCGCCCATTCCCAAAATACGGGAGGCCATCCGCTCCGGGTGGAACGGCTCAAAGGCATCGAGCTTCTCCCCCGTACCGGCAAATTTAATCGGCTTGCCGGTGACCCTGCTCAAACTCAGAGCCGCTCCGCCGCGCGCATCGCCATCGAGCTTCGTCAAAATGGCACCGGTAATATTAAGCGCCTCATCAAAGTGCTTGGCCACGTTCACCGCTTCCTGACCCGTAGCGGCATCCAGCGCCAGGAGAACTTCCCGCGGTTTCACCAGCTCACGGAGCCTCACCAGCTCCTGCACCAGCGGCTCATCAATCTGCAAGCGGCCGGCCGTATCAAAGATCACCACGTTGGCACCCAGGCTCCTGGCATGGTCCAGCGCATGGGCCGCTATTTTGAGTACATCGGTCTCGCCTTTCTCCACCCAGACGGGGATATTGACCTGTTTACCCACCGTGTCGAGCTGGTCCATGGCCGCCGGACGGTAAACATCGGCCGCCACCAGAAGCGGTTTTTTGCCCATCCGCATCAGGTAGCGCCCCAGCTTGCCCGCAGAGGTCGTCTTGCCCGAGCCATGAAGACCGCAGAGAAGGATACAACTGGGCACCGCATCCAGAAGAAGGCCAGAGTGCGCCGAGCCCAAAAGCTTCACCAGCTCATCATGGATAATCTTGATGACCTGCTGCCCCGGCTGGATACTCTGAATCACCTGCTGCCCAATCGCCTTTTGCCGAACCTCCTCAATAAATTCACGTGCCACCTTGAAGTTGACGTCTGCCTCCAGAAGCGCCATCCGTACCTCCCTCAGCGCGTCCGACACGTTGGAATCGCTGATTTTCCCCATCCCTCGCAGGTTTTTGAACACCTGCTGTAATTTTCCGCTTAAAGCATCAAACATAATTCCAAGTCTAAAGAATTTTTCTGTTTTGACAAGCTTGACAAGCGGCAAAAACCATGTATGATGAGCCCCCGTTACGGGTGGTAGGATACCCAAGTGGCCAACGGGGGCAGACTGTAAATCTGCTGGCAAACGCCTTCACTGGTTCGAATCCAGTTCCTACCACCATTTTTCTTTTCTAATTCCCTCTCCTGCAAGCCATAAGATGCGAAAATAAATTCATTGAAAAAAGGTTTGCTTTTTCCTCCGTTTTTCGTCAGAATTTCGTCGTTATTTTTAAAATCAATATACTTTGCTGCCATGAAAACAAAAAGTTTTTTTACGCTCTGCACAGCTCTTCTCTTTACTTTGCTTTTTTTGGGAGAAAAAGCCCAGGGCTATGTCGGTCAAACTTTATTCTTGGATGGTTTCAGCTTTTATGTCCTTACCGAAGACCCCTTTTCAAAAACAGGCACGGTAGCCGTGAACTCATCGCGTATCTTCGCATCCGAGCCATACGGCGTTAGTATTCCCCAATCACTCGCTTTCGAACAAAATCCCGGATTCAGTTATCTGGTCACGGAAGTAGGCATAAACTGTTTTAACAACGACCGCTACTGCACGGGAGTTGAGCTGCCTGACAGCGTGACAAGAATCGGCTATGGCGCATTTCAGGATGCTTACAGTCTCAAAGATATCGTATTGCCCAAATATCTTGCCGCCATCGAAAAGGAGACCTTTGCCGGATGCAGTAGTCTCGAAAGCATTTTCCTGCCCGATGATCTCATAGGCATCGGGGAGCGTGCTTTTGCCGGCTGTTTCAAGCTCACGACAATAAATTTGGAAAATATAACCTCAATCGCTCCAAACGCCTTTGAATACTGCCACGCTCTGGAAAACGTGAACATCTCCAGCAAAACCGAGTACCTGGGCGAGAGGGCCTTTCAAACCTGTAACAACCTCAAACATGTCAAAATAGGCAATGGGCTGCAGTACATCGAGTCTCACACATTCTATGACTGCAAAGCGCTTGAGAGCGTAGAAATCGGTAACGGCGTCCAGATCATCGGCACCAGCGCCTTTTCCCAGTGCAAGAATCTCTCCAGC
>JAGVTF010000102.1 GCA_019136955.1 Verrucomicrobiota bacterium | reverse complement strand
CGCTCAGAGCCAGCCCGGGGAGATGCTCCTCCCCTTTCAGTACCCCTTTCCTGCGGTGCGACCCGTGAGCGATCCCAGCCGGCAGGACGTGCCGGAGCGTTCGGAGCGGCCATCCGGTTGGTCATGGTCGCTCTGCTTCTCTCAGGTCCCGGCTGGACCGGATCGGCCGGCATTATCGGTCCTGCGGGAGTTGCAGGAGCTGCCGGGGCGGGCTCGGGCTCAGCCGGAGTTGGTGTTGGTACGGGTGTCGGTTCAATGGGTTCAGCGGGAGCGGGCTCCTGCGGGTCGCTTTCGCGTTCCGGTGCCACCGGAGGAGTTGTTGGAGCCGCCGGTTCCGGTTCCGGTGCAGGCTCCTCAGCTTGATTGAGGTCACCATCAGCCGGAGCGGCCGGAATGGGGGAAACTGCCGGTGGTGGCGATGCCGGTGCCGGTGAGTTTTGCCCATGGATGACCGGCAGAAGTGCTGCAATGCACAGCAGGATTCCACAAAAAACAGCTATAATTTTTTTCGTCATTTTACACTGTATCCTTTATCTTGTCGCTGCCGGTGCCGGATTGGTCGTGGCTCCGGGAGCTCTTGGGGAGGGTTGTTGTCTTAAAGCAGTCGTATTGGTTGCAGGGGCGGCAGCCGGTGCCGCATTGCTTCTGGGGCTTCCGTTATTGGTGGAGAGCGAGCCGGGTCTGGCCGCAGCCGGCGCCACCTGTGAGCTCTTGGCCGGCGGTGCCTTCTGGTAACTGGCGATCAGGAGCGCTTTGCAAACCAGCCGCGTACCTGTATTGTGCGGGCTCAGCTCCAGCTCCTTCACGCGGATATTCGAGTTGCCATTGCCCAGATTGTAGAGGAAAAGAACCAAATCCTTCTCATCCACCTGCTGCATCTGAACCGAAAGTCCGGACTCTTCAAAAAAACTGTTGGTCAGACTGCCGGCGCTGCCGGAGCCGCCCAGGGCACCCCGGCGCGGATTGGCCGGGTCATAGCGGTTGATCGCCACGCCGCTGCGGTTGGCTATCTCCTGAATCGTCTTCTGGAATTGAACCGCCTGTTCGGCAGCAGCAATCGTCGCGCCGCCGCCCTGCTCCAGCTCCTGTATCAGGGAGCGGTAACGGCTGATGTTTTCGACCTCATTCTGGTAACGCCTGACCTTCAGTTCAGTCTCCTCCGCCCTCTTCGTATTCCTGGCCCAGTCCCCAAAGTGCGGCCAGACGAACCAGACGTTGAGCAGGATAAAAGCGCCGATCAGGACTCCGATTACCAGACGCCGCTCCTGCGGCCTCAAATTCAGACTATTAAACCAGGTCGTCATCTCTTTTTAACCTCCGTATTGAGCTCGGGCAGGTTGAGTTCGCAGGAAAAACGCCAGGTCAGCGTATCCGGCGAACCGGCCTTTTGCACCGAAGTGGGCGGGTTCACTTTTTTGAAGAACGGCACCGGATCATTCCCGTAGGTCATTGCGCGTGAGAGTTGCTCATTAAAAGCGGTCACGGCCCCGATCATTTCAGAGGGCGCTTCACCCACGTAAGAAATCTCCGAGCCGCCATTGAAATTGAATCGGGTCAGCTTGAGCTCCGATGGCAAAAGCTCGGCGCTGAGGCGGTAGCTGTCGAGCGCGGCGAACTTGAGGCTGTGCTGCAGTTGGAGCAGGTCCAACTGCTCACGCAGTTTCTGCGCCGTCTGGTAATCCCCTTCCAAAAGCTTCACTCTGGCCTCGGCACGGGATTTTTGGAAATCGGCCACCGTCGCCCCCGCAAAATAAACAAGGCAGAAGAGCAGATAGGCCGCCACTGTGGCGGTAATCCCCTGCAACCAGAGCTTATCCACATACCGCTGGCGGTAGGTGCCGGCAAACTCCGGCGGCAGGAGGTTGGCCGTCGGGCCGCTACAAATCAATGAGCAGTTAAGCCGCGCCAGCTCCGGTTCAGTCATCCGCTTATCAAGCTTGCCCTCTCCGTAAAGCTCGCTCAGCAGGGCGCTCCACTCGCCAATCGGCAGCGCTTCGTCATCCTCTGCCGGCGCCAGAAGCGTCCAGGAAAATTGGTCTTTGAACCAGCCGGCCACCTGCCCCGCCCAGATCACCTGGTTGAGCTGGACCGGAAAAATAGCCTTCCAGCTTTCATCGACCGGCAGGTAAATCATATCGATATTCTGCAACTGCCCCTGGGTCCACCAGGCTGTCACGGCCAGATTGCGGGAGCCACTGCGCATCGGGTAGACGTAAAGGCCGTTGCGGGTCTCCGGCGATTGTAAAATCTCGTGCAGGAAAGGCAGCTCTACACGGTCCGCATGGAAAGCGCTCTCCTCCAAAAGCGCCAGGAAGTTTTCGATTGCGCTGCGCTCCGCCATCAATACTACCACCGCATAACGGTACATCTGGTTGAGCTTCTCCTCCGGATGGGTCGGGTCGGGCTCTGGCATCGGCAGCGGCACCGGATTGGGGAGCACCTGTATATCCCAGACCAGTTGGGCAAGCGGCACCGGAGAGAGCTTCTCCAGTTGCAGTTCCACCATCATCCGGAGCTCCTCTGGCGATTCACCCGGCAGGTGAATGACCTTCAGGAAGACATCCTCCACGCTGGCCCAGGAGACATTGATTTTCTGGCGAAGCAGGTTCCGGTAATCCTTCTGGCTCCAGTTCTCCTTCGGTTTCTGGTGGACGGGGCAATCCTGGGAGCGCGGAGCTTTGAAATCGGCATCCACGCACTCGAACTGCTGAATGCGATGAGTCACCACCCCGGGGATCAGGAAGTTGACCAGCCGGAGCTGTTTGGATATTGATTTCTTTGTCTCCTTCTTTTTCATGGTTCCTTAGCTGGGGATTTCCTCCTCAAAGTGGTCCAGGTGTTGCTCGATCTGTGTCACTCGCAAGACCTCCTCCACGGTGGTCAGGCCCAGCTTGACCTTCTCCCAGCCATCCACACGCAAAAGCCTCATCCCCTGCTCAATGGCGATTTGCGAGATCGTGCTCGAGGGCGAGCGCGCCAAAATGGGGGTCCGCAGCTCTTCAGTGACCAGGAGCAGCTCATAAATACCCATCCGTCCCTCATAACCCTGCAGGCGGCACTCCTCACACCCCACCCCCTTGTAGAAAGTCGTATTGGCGATCTCATTGGCCGGGTAGCCAATCCGCCGCAGGTAATCGAGCTCCATCTGCTGGGGCGTCTTGCAGACTTTGCAAATCGTCCTCACCAGACGTTGGGCCATGACCGCCTCCACCGAGGTCGCCACCAGGAACGGCTCAATGCCCATATCGATCAATCGCGTAAAGGCGCTCGAGGCATCATTGGTATGGAGCGTGCTCATCACCAGGTGACCGGTCAGAGAGGCCTGAATCGCGATCTCGGCCGTCTCCAGGTCGCGAATCTCACCCACCATGATCACGTTGGGGTCCTGACGCAAAATATGGCGCAGCCCTCTGGCGAAGGTCAACCCGATATCCGGACGCACCGCAATCTGGTTTATCCCCTTGAGCTCATACTCAACCGGCTCCTCAACCGTGATAATCCGCTTGTGGACCGAGTTGATCGAACTCAAAAAAGCGTACAGAGAAGTCGATTTACCCGAACCGGTCGGACCGGTCACCAGGAAAATACCATGCGGTTTGACAATGACCTCTCGGATCGCCTTCTCATCGCGCGGGTTGAAGCCGAGCTTATCGAGACTCAGGAAAATTTTGCCACGCGTCAGCAGACGCAGCGAAACGCTCTCACCATAGACCGTCGGCACCGTCGACACGCGGATATCGATCTCCTCACCCTTGATGCGGACATTGATACGGCCATCCTGCGGGAGCCGCTTTTCAGAGATATTCATCCCGGACATCACCTTGATGCGGGAGATAATCGAGGCCTGGAAGCGCTTCAACTGCGGCGGCATCGGCGTCTGGTAGAGCAGACCATCAATGCGGTAACGGATGCGAAGCTCATCCTCCGCCGGCTCAAAGTGAATATCGGTGGCTCTGTCCTTGAAAGCTTCCCAGATGATCTGGTTGACGAACTTGATGACGCTGGCATCCTGGTCGCCCTCGGTAATCTCCTTGTCAGAGGAGATATCCAGGTCCATCAGGTCATCCTCCGCCATCTCGGTAAGGGTCTCCGCGCCGACGCCGTAATATTTTTTAAGCGTCTTTTCGATATCCGATTGAGAGGCGAGCTGGAACCTCACCATACAATGCGCATCAAAGCGCACCGAGTTGAGCATGGATAAATCAAAGGGGTCGCAGACCGCCACCGTCAGCAAATCCTCCTCCAGCGAGATGGGCATGACCGTAAACTGGAAAGCGACCTTGGGGGAAAGCTTCATGCTGGCCTCGCGGGAAATATCGGCCTGGAGAATATCCACTCGCTCCCAGCCCAATATCCGGGCCACTTTATCGAGATACTCATCTTCGGAAGCCCCCTTTTCTCTGGCGAAAAAAGAGAGCATCGAGTCGGTGGCGCCTCCATCGACGGAGGTCTTCCACGCTCTGAGCCAATGCGAGAACTCCTCCCGCGTCGCCAAACCCTCTTCCTCAAATAGAGTCGTTAAGGATGCCGCTAACATATTTATCTCTATCTACCTTTTCAAACGGCTACAAGCCGCCGGTTACCGGAAGAGAAACACTTATTTTGAGTAAAAGTTGCGTTCTTTTCCAATGAAATTCTTCCTTTGCTACCGGCAGACCCCCCGCGGACTGCCCTTGATGAAGTTGACCAGGTGCTCAACCTCCGGCAATAAATCCTGCCTGGATTCAAGCTGTTGAATTGAGTTATCCAGCGCCATTCCCGAGCGGAAAAGCAGCTTATAAGCCTGCTTGAGCTGCGCCTGCGCCTCCAGCGAAACCCCTCTGCGCTCAAGCCCCACCCTGTTCAACGCTCTGGGGCGGACGGGGTTCCCATCGGCCATCACGTAAGGCGGCACATCCTGAGTGGTTTTGGAAGAGCCGCCGATAATGGCCATGGTCCCAATCCGTACAAACTGATGAATCGTCACCAGCCCGCTAATGACCGCATAATCCTCCACCGTCACATGGCCCGCCATCGCCATCCCGTTTGAAATAATGATGTGATTGCCCAGGCAGCAATTGTGAGCCACATGGCAATAGGCCATTATCAGATTATTGTCTCCGATTACCGTCGCCTCACCCTCTCCGGTGCCGCTGTTTACCGTCACCGCTTCGCGCAACGTATTGCGATTGCCAATCCGCGTATAGGTGATGCCGCCACGCCACTTGAGGTCCTGGGTCTTGTGCCCCAGAGAAGCGAAAGGGAATATCTCATTATCCGAGCCCAGAGTCGTATAGCCCTCAACCACCACATGCGAGTGAAGGCGGCAGCGGTCTCCCAATTCCACATGTTTACCGATCACACAGTACGGGCCAATCACGCAATCGTTGCCGATCCGGGCCCCAGGTGCAATCACTGCCGTAGGATGAATTTCTGTCATATCGTCTAGTCCAAAGGGTCGCTTATCATAAAGGTTACCTCCGCCTCGCTGACGATCTCATCCTTGACCTTGCAAACCCCCTTGGCTTTGCCGATCTTGCCACGCGTCCGGAGCATATCAACCTCGATGATGACCGTATCGCCCGGGACGACCGGTTTGCGCCACTTCACATTCTCGGCAGACATGAAATAAGCCAGCTTGCCAAAATTCTCCGCGCTGCGCATCGTCAAAATACCCGCCACCTGGGCGATCGCCTCCAGTTGCAGGACTCCTGGCATAATCGGCTTGCGGGGGAAGTGCCCCTGGAAGTGGGGCTCATTGATGGTCACGTTCTTCTGGGCGACGACTCGCGTCGGCTGAACCTCCAGTATCCGGTCGATCATCAGAAAAGGATAACGATGGGGCAATATCTGGTGGAGGTCGTCAATATCGAGCCCCTTGCCATCCTCCACCGTGACGGTCCGTTTGGAGGGGGCTGGCCGCTCCGGCGGCGGTAAAAAGACCGCCATCGCCCGTTCATCGCTCAAAGTCTGGCGCAGAATCCGGCGGTCAAGCTCGCAATTGGCACCGTGGCCCGGCTTCACCGCAACCACATGGGCGCAAAGAGGCCGCCCCAATAACGAGAGATCACCCACAATATCGAGGATTTTATGACGGACAAATTCATCGGCGTAACGGAGAGGCTCAGTCGTCAAAATCGCGTCATCGCGAATGACGACCGCATTCTCCAACGCGCCCCCCTTGATCAGCCCGCCACGGATAAGCCCCTCAATCTCCTCAAAAAAACAAAAAGTACGCGCACTGGCCAAATCACGGACATATGACTCCGGCGTCACCTCCAGGCTGTAGAACTGGGTGAAGCGGCCCTTCTTATCGGCGCTGGTACAGGAAATCTTGAGCCGGTCATGCGGGAAAGCGATCATCTGCGTCTCGCCCACGGTAAACTCAATCGGCGAGGATAGCAGAATCGGCTCCACCGGCGCCGCCTGCAGCTCAATGCCCGAGACCTGAATCAACCGCACGAACTCACGCGCGCTGCCATCGCAGATAGGCGGCTCGCAGGAGTCCAGCTCCACATAGGCGTTATTGATCTCCAGCGCCAGCAGGGAGGCCAGGAGATGCTCCACCGTATGGATACGGATGTTGCCTTTGCCCAGGGTCGTGGAGCGGCTGGTCTCCACCACGTTTTCAATTTTCGCCTCAATTTCCGGCTTACCCTCCAAATCCGTCCTTCGGAAAACGATTCCCGTATTTTCAGGCGCTGGCAGAATCGCCAAATTAACTCGATTGCCCGTATGCAGCCCTGTGCCGGAAAGATAGGCCGGTTGCCTCAATGTCTTTTGTTGCAACACGCGGGATATTACAACAGGAAACTCCCTCTATTGCAAGCGTTGAGAAGAGAAATCAAAAATCCGATTACCTGCCGGCAAATAAAAAAAACGAGGGG
>JAGVTF010000153.1 GCA_019136955.1 Verrucomicrobiota bacterium | reverse complement strand
CGGCTTCGAGCGCTTTCTTTGCCTTATCCCAGGAAGGTTTTGTCTTCGAGGTCGTGTGAGCAACCAGATAATCGATGAGGGTTTTGACGCAGCTCTCCGGGAGAGTCCGGCTAACTT
This sequence comes from Verrucomicrobiota bacterium, assembly GCA_019136955.1. GTDB lineage: Bacteria > Verrucomicrobiota > Verrucomicrobiia > Limisphaerales > UBA1412 > UBA1412. Next base: position 6,784 of record JAGVTF010000153.1, on the reverse strand, counting down.
GCTGTTTGCCCTCTAAAAGGATGAAACGGCGATTGGAGAGGAAATCGATCAAGTTCCATTTGCGTACGTCCGGGTCGCTTCGGAGAGCACATTGTTTTTTTTCCAAGCCCCACTGAAGGGAAAAGGGACATTTGCCGACCTTCTTCAGGAAATGCTTCTTACACTCGTCAGGTGTTTTCCGGTTGTAGTGGAAAATGCTGGCCGCCTTTTGCTCCTTCGTCGTGCATGGGAGGAAGAGCTTCCTTTTGAATTCAATGGGCTCACGGATCAGGGCGGCATGTTTTTCGATAATCGCTTTTAAATGATCTTCCACCTGGGCGCGGGGGAAGTTGAAGCCTCGGCCTCGGCGATGAGCCGTTCTATCTCTCTTTTTCTTTGTGTAATACTCTTCGAGTATCTTCTCCATACTTCGCTCCCTGGACCACTTCAGCTGCTCTGCAATGGCCTGCTCCCACTTCTCTATTTGATTATCATTGAGAGGGGTATCCTTACTGAAGAGCTCATCGGTGTAGGAGCGGAGCTTCTCGGCGCCCCCATCATCCAGAAAGGTAGAGGAGAGCCACTTGCAAGCGTCGTCCAACTGCGGCTCCGTGCCCCAGGGGTAGCTCCCTTCATCTATTGAGAGAGCGTAAAAATCGTAGCCCCGAAGCGATACCAGCGAGCGAATGCAGATGGAGAGCGCCTCCGCGGAGGCTAGGCCGTTCCCCTTTGGGTTGATCGCTCGGTACCGCAGGGCGTAGGGATCACTGCGGCTCATGACCTCATCACTCACCCAGGGCAGGCCATGCTCTTCAAAAAGCTTCTTGAGCCGGCGCATACGAAGCCTCCTGTTCTTGCGGGCACGGCGGCCGCCACGCAGGGAGCGCCTGCCGGCTAACGGCTTTGATTTGGGAAGTTCAACCAGCAATGACTTGCAATAAACCAATTCTTTCCCTTTTCTAACGGCAATCCCAATGCCTTCGATTCCGATATCAAGGCCGAGCACAACGGCTTCTTCGCCGTAAAAGGGATCATTTTTCCAGGAATTGATGATGGCGGCGCGGCTGAAATCTATGTTTTTAATTTGCATTTCTTTTCAAAAAGGTTTAGAGTGCGTTCGCTTCCTAATATGGGGGCAGTTTACTTTAAAACCAGCACCCTTTGCAAGCGTAGAAGAGCGCGTCCGAACAGGGAAGCAAAGAAATGGTGTGACTTCAATACGGGGCATTTCGCATGCCCCTTTTTTTTTGGCCGTCAGATTTAAAAAAAAGACCGCGTTCCCGCGGTCTTTCTAAAGTGAGTTGTTTGAGTCAGTTCCGGAGCTTTTACTCCATAATCATGCGGACCTGAACCTTGTTCATGTTCGGCACCAGCCAGGTCGGGTTCAGCTCGGAGAGCTCTTCGGCAGTGCAGGCGCCGCTGCTGATGGCCAGTGAGCGGGCACCGATGGACTGGGCGCACTTCACGTCAAAAACGGTATCCCCTATCACGATAACCTCTTCCGGAGCCAGATCGGGACCCAGTATGTCCCGGCCGCGCTCCAGCGCCAGGGCGGCCAGCTTATCGCGGCACTCATTTTCATCCCCGAACACCCCCATCTTGAAATAATCCCAGAGATAGAAGTGGCGGAGTTTTATCTCCGCGCCCAGCCGGATATTACCGGTCAGGAGGCCGATCAGAGGCGGCTCTTTGAGCGAGTTGAGGTTGTTGACAAAGTGGTCTACGCCAGAGCCGATTTCACCCTGCGTTCGGCGGAGCATATAGTCGAGCCAGAAAACGTAGGCTTCAAAAAAGCGGCTAAAATTCTCTTCCGTGGCCAGGATGCCATGGATCGTAAAAAACTCCCGGACCAAAGATTTGTCGGTACGTCCGGCAAAAGAGATCTCCTGGCTGGGGTTATCAATATCGAACTCTGACCTTAACGTGTTGATAAAGGCCCGCACACCGGCTTTGTGGGTGTGTATGAGAGTTCCATCTATATCAAATAAAACGAGACGAGTCACACTGTGATACTTCGGCGAGTTTAAGTAGCAGCCGCACACGAAACCGGCGTCCGCTGCCCCATAATGAAAAAAACGGAGCTATCTTGCAAGCGGAAAATAGAAAAGAACATAAATTTGCTCGAAATTTTCGAGACAAACCCCGCCGCTCCGTAAGAAACATCCTCCCTTGAGATAACTAGGCTACCCAAACCAGGGAGGATTATGAACTAAAACTACTCTTCTTGTTTGGGTGAAATCTCTAAATCAATATCATCCAGTATCGCGCTCCCGAACTCGGGCTTTTTACCTGCCTTCTTTGATGATTTCCTGGCGCCTTTTTTACGAGGATTCTTTTCTTCCACATCCTCTTCTTCTTCAAAAGATTCCGGGGTATCCTCCTCTTCGTAAGTATCCTCGGTATCCTCAAAATCCTCGAAGTCCTCTTCGCGGGCATCGAGCTCCTCCTGCTCACGCTGGTCTTCAAGCTCGGCAGCCTCCAATTGCTCAAGGCTGACCTCACCTTTCGGGTTTTTGGCTCTCTTGTTGTGCGGCAAGGGGTTAAGCATCACGGTGATGCCTCTGCCGACAGCTCTTGGAGGGGAGTCCGGCGTCGCGAAAGGGGCAGCCTTTGCGATGAATTTATTCACTGCCTCGAAACCAAACTCTTTGAAGCGCATTTCGCGCCCGCGAAACCGAAGCACGAGCTTCACCTTCATATCGTTGCAGAAAAAGCCGATGGCTCGGTCGAGCTTCACCTGGAAGTCCCGTTCCGAAATCATTGGGCGAATCTGCACCTCTTTGAGCTTGCTGGTGCGCTGTTTCTTCTTGGCCTCCCTTTCCCTTTTGGCCGTCTCATACCGGTATTTGCCGATATCGACCAGTTTACAGACCGGTGGGGTGGCATTGCCCGATATTTCGACCAGGTCAACGCCATGGTCTCTGGCCAGCGCCAGTGCATCCTGAATGCTCAGGACGCCCAGCATTTTCCCGTCGCCATCGATTACACGCACCTCCCGCGCGCGAATCCGGTTGTTCACACGAATTCGATTTTCTCTTCTTCTATAGCGGAATTGCGGGCGACTCAAGCAATCCTCCGAGGTTTATGGTTTACCATCTTTTTAACAATATATCTTTTATCGAAGTTGCTCGACAAATCCCAGCGGTGCTGTTTGGTACCCTGGTTCACTGCGGAGCAACCGGATGTGCTATTTATGACTTTTTCTAACAAAAACACAAGACAAAAATGGAAGAAAAAAGAAAAAAAGCCAGCCTTCCACGACGTTTGCGCGGTCAAGCTGGCATATTCTGACAAGCTGTTTTCTCTTGAAATTTAAACAGATTTAGTATCTCCGTACAAAGTACAAACGGACATTGCCGGTGGAGAGCATCAACGCGTCTCCATCAATAATGGCATCCATCCGAATATCGCCAAAAGTGAACTTATAGAGCTCCCCATCGCCGCTCCAGCTCCCCTTGATACTGGTCTTCTGGATTTTTGGCGCTTCAGGGACCTTAATAGAGCCATCGTCATTATATTGAATCTCGGCTCCGGGCACCTCGTTCATCGCCGCCTGCGTGCGGGCATTGTGGTCCAGCGCCTCGCGGTAGCGTCCCGGAGAGAACACTCCCCCTCTGGCGGCCGAGCGCTGCTGTGCAGCCGGGGTCATCTGTTGGCCCTGTTGCTGTTGCATCTGCTGCATCTGCTGTATCTGCTCCGCGGTGAAGGTCGGCATCGGTGGCATGATCTTCGGCTCAGCAGGATTGGAGAGCGTATCGACAAGGTCAGCCATGTTGGATACCACCTCGCGCACCACCAGCTTCTTATCAATCGTGGCGCGAAGCACCGCATCGCTGAAGTAGGTATCAAGAATCGTCGCCAGGAACCTCATTTCCCGATAAGTAATATCAGGCTTATTTTTCTTGGCCATCAGGATAACCTGGTTCACATCGAGCTCCCACTCGCCCAGAATCCGGTAGTTATCAAAAAGAGGGGTCTTGCCCGTGGAGAGGTAATTGACAAAATCTTCCAGGTCAATCAGCTCGCGCAGCTCGGTATAGGTGCCTGAATTCATGAAGTTGAGCACCTGGCCGTTATTAAAGATTTCCCAGCCGCCGGCCTTGTTCTGGAGCGCCTGATTGAAACCGTCATCCTTCAAGAGCTCGCTGATTTCCGAGCGGTCCAGTATCGCATAAATCGGCGCATAATTCTTGACGCGGTACATGACCGAAGGGTTGTTGAGGATGAGCCCGACCATGTCGCAGGCTTCAAAGTATTTCCTGGGGGTCCTGTCCCAGCGGGCGGCTATCTTGTCCAGACCCGTCTCCTGCATCCCGACGCAGAAGTGGTTCAGATAGCGGATACCCCAAGGCTGGCCCTCCTCATTGGGGGTCGTCTGGGTGCTCAGATAGCCGGGCGCATAAGCCCCGGTCGCAATGATAAGGATAAAAATCGTGGAAACCACCAGACCAATGAAAAGTCCGACCCCGTGATTCAAGTAACTCCAAGTCATCCGCTGGAACTCCGTCCCGATATGCTTGAGCCAAAAATCGATCTTGGAGCGTACCCAGAAGCCAACCCCCCAGCCGATCATGTAAAAGACAAAGAGCACAACCACCAGCTCCATGAAATACATCGACTCGGGGAACCAGCCCGCCAGGGGATGCCCTGTAAAATCTTTGGGCAATGCCATCGCCAACAAAGAGGTGAGCGGCTTACCCAAAACAAAAGCCACCAGAAGGGCTGCAAGACCGCAAGCTGCGGGAGCCAATCCGGCAAAAGCACCCATCCCGCCAAAGAGCAGAATGGCAACGACAGCAACTGACCAAACCATCATACAAAGCTGATGCTACAAAATGGGGCCCCAAAAAGCACGCACAAATTGCACATCAGCGGCTATTTTATTTTCACTCACCCCGAGGGGCGGCTGCAGCGGGGCTCCACCACCTGATGAAGCCCCGGCAAACTCCCCAAAAAGGGATGTTCCGTATTAACCCAGAATCCGTTTGAGGTCCTCTTCCGGAGTGCTGATCGGCGTCACATTATAGTTCTCCACCAGGAACTTCAGTACGTTGGGCGAGACAAACGCAGGCAGGGTCGGGCCCAGGTAGATATTCTTGATCCCCAGGTAAAGCAGGGTCAGGAGAATACAGACCGCCTTCTGCTCATACCACGAAAGAACCAGCGAGAGCGGCAGATCATTCACGGAGCACTCGAAAACCTTGGAGAGCGCAACAGCAACCTGAATCGCTCCAAAAGCGTCATTGCACTGGCCCATATCCATGAGGCGCGGCAATCCGCCAATCTCCCCAATCTGAAGGTCATTGAAGCGATACTTGCCGCAGGCCAGAGTCAGGATAATCGTATCCTTGGGTGCCTGCTCCACAAAGCGGGTATAGTAGTTGCGGCCCGTGCGGGCTCCATCGCAGCCGCCCACCAGGAAGAAATGCTTGATGGCGCCACTCTTGACGGCGTCCACCACCTTGTCGGCCAGCGAAAGAATCGTCCGATGCGAGAAACCGGTGGAGACTTCCGTGCCGCCATTGATACCGGTCATCTGCTTGTCTTCAGGGTAACCGCCCAGCTCGAGCGCCTTCTGGATCACCGCCGAAAAGTCCTTATTCTTGCCATCGGCATAGATATGAGCGCAACCCGGGTAGGAGACCACACCGGTCGTAAAGACGCGGTCACGATAGCTCTCACGCACCGGCATGATGCAGTTGGTGGTAAAGAGAACCGGAGCCGGCATATTATCGAACTCCTTCTGCTGGTTCTGCCAGGCAGTGCCGTAGTTACCCTTCAGATGCGGATATGCTTTCAATTTCGGATAACCGTGGCAGGGAAGCATCTCTCCGTGAGTATAGATATTGATTCCCTTGTCCTTGGTTTGCTCCAGAAGCAGGTAAAGATCATAGAGGTCGTGGCCCGTCACTACAATGAAGGGGCCCTTTTCAATCTTCATCGGCACGGTAACGGGTACCGGCACGCCGTAGGTTTCCGTATTGGCGCGGTCAAGCAGTTCCATGCACTTGAGGTTGATTTCACCGGTCTTTAGCACCAGCGGCAGGAGCTCCTCCATGGTCTTGCCATCCCCCACTGCGCGCAGGCCTTCATAGAAGAAGTCATTGACCGTATCATCCGAGTAGCCCAGGATCATCGCATGATCCGCATAAGCGGCCATGCCGCGCAGCCCCAGCAGAATCAGAGATTTTAGGGAGCGAATGTCTTCCTGGTCTTCCCAGAGAATATCCATTCTGTAGTTTTCAGCACATTGGCCTGCCAGAAGAGACTCCTTCTCACTATTGACCTTGTCAATCTGCTGCTGAACCGTCTCATCATTAAAGTTTACATTCGTAATCGTCGTGAAGAGAGCCTCCATCACAGCCTTGTGGGTGGAAGGACCCGGCTTTTTAGTGGCGGCGGCGCGTGCCAGGGCAACCAGAGCACCCGTCAAATCATCCTGCAAGTTAGCCGTATCGGCCTCTTTCCCACAAACACCCCTGGTGGTACAGGCTGTGCCGCCAGCTGTTTGTTCACATTGAAAGCAAAACATTTGTGTATCCATAATTTTTTTATTCGTTTGAGCAGACCACCACGATTAAAAGGATTATTCACTCGAACAGGCCAGGTTGTCTCTCTCATTTCTCTTTGAAAATGAAACACTTAGCGCCTTCATGTCTTTTAATGTGACTCTCCACATCGAGCGATCGTCCTGATAACCTACCGTAACAAGTGTGATTCGTCAAGTTGAGCTCCCTTTTTTCTGAATTTTTTTGGCTAATGGCAGACAGTGCGGAGGCTGTAGCGAAAAATTATCCTGAAGAGC
>JAGVTF010000071.1 GCA_019136955.1 Verrucomicrobiota bacterium | reverse complement strand
ACAGCTTTTGACCAATCCTTTCCGGGTGGGCGATATTATTCTGAAAGCCCGTGGCCAATGGGTAACTACTCCGCCTCATTTGCGGGATATTTTGCTCTATGATATGAGTTCCAATGTGGACGATGAACTTACCCAAAAAACGCTGAAAACACCGGCTTTCGTGAGTGCCTGGATAACTCCGCCGCCACCGATGCCGGAGCAAAATGATTATGCTCAGTTTATCGTCGTGCGGAATGGGAAAATCGTTACATTGAAAGCGCCCGTGTTACAGGGATTTAGCTATAATATCTATCAAATCCTGAACTGGAGAGCTCAAGACCCCGATTATCAAGACAAAGACGATCTGGATTTCTGGTGGGGACGCCTCCCGACGAATGTGCCGGATATTGGAATCCGTTCCAGGTTTGTGCCGGATACTCAAACATATCCTGCGTATTACACCGGATATATCAAGTTTCCCGAAAGCACTCAGGCCGCTCGCTTTTATAATATTTGGCAAAATGATGATATGGGCGGTTTAGTGACTGGTAAATTGGATGCCGATACGCTGGCCGCCAGGGCGGGACTTTCCAGCTATGCGGCCCTGGTGGACGTGACGCTGCCCAGTGATATTCAGCCGGGGAGAGATAAGGATGGGAACCCGCTGCCGGCGACATTATTCGAGGAACGTAACGCGGCCCAGAGAATCAACAGCCTGGCTCACTTCTATACGCTCCTGGAAATGGAGTGGATGCGTTCGGGTTCGTTGGACCAGGTGACACTCTATGGATATGATGGAGCCAATGAAGAGATGCTGTGGATGAATCTGGATACAGACAGTCCGGAGCGCTTCGGAATTGACACCGCTCGCAGCTATATAGAAAAACAGGATGAGATTCTGGAGTCAGAGGCAAACCAGGTGCGCAGTCTTATTTCTCCCAACCAGGCAGGAAAAGAAAGACAAAAAGCGCCCGCAACCTCTTCCGTGGTCACTGTTCAAAAGCGAGTGGAAACGGTTACTCAGCCCGTTGATAAAAACGTGTTCGAGGGCACTGCCACCCTCGGCAGCGGAGCGCAGCAGGTTCTTTCCCCCTCGATTACGGGACTCTTCGACGACCGCCGTGAAGCCCTGGCTAAAGAATGGAAAGAATGCTCTGACTTAATAGATAGCGGGAAGATTGGTCCTGACGGCGAAAAGGTGATGGAAATGAAGAGAAAGCAGATCGAAGCGGAATTGGACCGGATGGATTTCTACTTCGGCCCCAATGCGCTGAATCGTCCGCTGAAGGCACCTCAAAATGAAGCCATCGAGGCCAAGCTGGCTGAGCTGGCACAGAAATGGAAAGAGATCAGTGAGCGGCTGGATGATGAAATTAATAAAACCAGAGGGTTTGGTCCTAATTTTTTCTGTACTGAAATCGTAAAAATGCAGCTACAGCGCGGTGAAATAGAGACAGAAATGAAATTGCTTCAGAATGTTGTTTTGCCCGGCAGCGTGGTCGTTGATCCATTCGAGAGACGGAAATCGGAATTGGCTGCCGATTGGATGACAATGTCTATTTTTCTGAACGATGAACCGGAAGGTAGCGACAACTATGAGCAGACCTTAAAATGGAGAGAAAAGATCGCCAGGGAATTGGAGACTATTCAGAAACGTTTCAGTCCGAGTGTCTCAGATAATTCCGTGCCATACACGACGAATCAACCACCGGCAAACCTCGCTCAGTAAAGGAGGTTGCACAATGGCCCCGCCAGAGGACACCTCTGCCGGGGCCCGGGATTCCAATCTATTCTGTGTCCTTCGATTTCTCCCGGGCCGCTTCATGGATGCTTTGGCTCAAGAGGCGGTAAAGGGTCTGCATCTCGGGCTCATGGCTGAGCGCTTCCAGATGTTTGCCGATCACGTTCTCGTCATAGCGGATAGCCGGACCGGTCTGAGCCTCCTGCGGCGCCAGTTCATGGACCTTGCGCGCGGTTTCATCAATCAGCGGCTGCAATAACTCGAAGGGGAGCCCCTGGGCGGCGAGTAATAAATTGCAGGCGAAGACTCCGGCCATGTGGATTGCCTGCCGCTGCCGGCTCGTAGCCTCACGGACGTTGCCCGAAAGCGTGGAGGCGATTTCTCTGAGCAGGTTCATCTGGGCCAGCGCGTTGGCTTCGAGCAGAATCGGGATGGAGCGGAAATCGACCCGCCGCGCTTTGCTAAAGGTCTGCATCGGGTAGAAGACGCCGTAGCGCTTCACGCCCGGGACCCGCTCCCAGAGGCTCAGCGGGAGGCTGCCGGCGGTATGGACCCAGAAGCGCTCTTCGCGGCCGTGGAGAATCTCGGGCAGCCGTGATTCGAGCGCGCTATCCTTCAGGGCGGTGATATAAAGCTCGGCGTCCGGGCGGAGGTCTTGCAGGCTGACCGTCGCTTCGCAGCCGAGCCGTCCGGCCAGTGCCGAGGCAGCTCCCTCACTGCGGCTATAGACCTGCAGAATCGGGAACCCGGCCTGCTTCAAAGCCAACCCGAGGTTTGTCGCCAGATTCCCGGCCCCGACCAGAACAATCGGAAAAGTAGAGGTCTCCATCAGATTTTGATCTTCGCAATCAGTTTGCGGATTTTCCCTTCGCCGATGATTGGCGCGTGGGGGTCTTCGGGGTAGATGATGGCGAACTGACCCGGCAGAAGGTCGATAAAGAGGCTCGGCGTATCGGAGTAGAGGGCCATGTCGCAATCCTCGCTGAAATCCTGCGTCTTGTTCTTGAGCTCGGAGGGTGCCAGCCAGCCGATCCGCTCCTTGCCCGAGAGGAGGATATGGACGTCGATATATTTGCGGTGAACTTCCAGCGGACGTTTCTCCGGCGGCTCGCCCTCGACATCCATGTAATTGATAAAGAGGTTATCGCCGTCGAGCTCGATGCGGCCCGGTTCTTTTTGGCTGAAGTCCGTGGCTTTGACGTAACTGAAAAGCTTTTTGAATGCCGGGTGGAATGCCTCGGCCCGTGCGCTGTCTTCTAAAGTTGAGATGATCATTTTTTTCTCCGACCTGTGTAAATTTTAAACGCTCTTTCGCACCCCTTCAAGTTTTCCCGCCCGCTTGACAAAAAAGAGATGTGACTGTACGTTTTGGCAGGTGCTGAAAGCGGGCAAAAACAAGAGTCAAAAGAGAAGGCGACTCGCAAGATTGAAATTTGCGGGGCTCCATTCCGTTTCGCTGTTTTTGCTGGGGGTGCTTCTCTTCCTGCCGCTGCATCTGCTGCTCAGCAGCCATCATGGCTTCCATGGGGCCGCTGCGCAGAGCTCCGGCGCTGTTTGCGCCACAGGGGAGACTGCCGACGCTGCGCATCACCATTGTTGCCCGAGCGTTCATGAGTCATTCGTGGTGCGTAATGTTTGCCCCACCCAGTCGGAGCTTCTCCCTTTGTTGGATGTTCCTTTGAGCGAGCGTGATATTGAGTTGGATACGCTGTTTCTTTTCCCAGAGTCTGAGCCGCTCCCTCCCAGCGGGGTTACTTCCAGCCGGATTCGGTTTTCGCTTCATCTTCCACTTCTCATCTGATTTTTGCCGCTCCCACCAGAGGAGTCTCTAAAAAACGGTGAAAGGCATTTCTTGCGGGAGAACTCTCTATTTTTCTCTCCTCACGCCAGAAAAAAACAACAGATGATTAAAAAAGAAGATGAAAATAAATTTTAAAAAAATAAATATAAAATATGGAGCCTCTGGCCTGTACGGGCTAACAGCTCTTTTGGCGGCGCTGCTCGCGGCAGGCTGCACCGAGCACTTCCACCCCGCCAACGAAGCGGGAGCCCATGCCGAGCTGGAGGAGTATGAAGAGGAGCACGAGCACGGAGAGGGAGTCCACTTCAGCCTGGAGCAGCAGGAGCGGCTGGGGCTGGAGTTTGACCAGGCGTGTACGATGGATTTGAGCCAGCGCATCCGTGTCCCTGGCTGGGTGGAGCTGCCGCCCGGCGGTTCGGCCACGATCAAGGCTGGCGTGGAGGGAGTACTGATTGAGCTGGCGGCTGGTCTGGCCCCGGGCCGGGAGGTCCGCAAAGGGGAGGTGCTGGGCAAAATCCGGCCGCTGGTCTCCGCCATGGATATGGGGGAACTGGAGGCGAATTACCTCAAAGCAAAAGCGACCCGGGAGCAGAGCCAGACGAATTACGCACGGATAGAGCGGCTCTTTGCCGCCGGTGCCAAATCCCAAAGAGAATGGGAAGAGGCGCGGCTGGCGCTCTCGATGGCGGAGGCTGACTGGGAAAAGGCGCTTGCCTGGCGTGCCGTCTACCAGGGCGGAGCGGCGGAGCCGGAAAAGGTGCCGGCACTGGAATTGATCGCCCCGCTCGATGGAGTGGTCGCGAGCCTCTCCAGCGGTCTGGGGCTTCACGTGAGCGCCGGAGAGGAGCTCCTGAGGCTGATCAACGGTGAGAAACTCTGGATTAGCGCCTCCATTCCGCAAAACCGGATTAACCGAATCGAGGATTTCCAGAATGCGTTCTATGAAGCGAGCCCGGGCGTTTTCCTGAGCACGGCGGGCGCGCCGCTCTACCGGAGCCCCGTCCTGGACCCGGTCAGCCAAATGGGACGCATCACCTGGGAGCTCAGCGCTGATGCCGCGGAGTTACGGGCCGGCCAGGCGCTCAATCTCTACCTGGCCAGCGGTGAGCGCCGGCAGGCTCTGGCCGTTCCGGAGAGCGCCGTGACGGAGGTGGCCGGTGAGACGGTGGTCTTTGTCCGCGAGCATGAGGATTTTTTTGAGAAGCGGCCCGTGGAGCTTGGTCTTCGCGATGGCGCCTGGGTGGAGGTGCTCTCGGGCGTTGAATCTGGTGAAAGCGTTGTGAGTCAGGGCGCCTATACGCTCAAGCTGGCCATGAGCCAGAGCGCTTTGCCTGACCCTCATGCCGGCCACAGCCACTAACCGCAGGAGCTCTCAACCATGATGGATTATTTAATCAACTGGGCGCTGCGCAACCGCGCGCTCACTCTGGCCTGTGCGCTCATCCTGCTCGGGGTCGGTATCTACAACTCGCTGCGGATGCAGGTGGATGTCTTGCCGGATTTAACTTCGCCATCAGTCACGGTGATGACCGATGCGGAGGGAATGGCGCCGGTAGAGGTAGAAAATCTGGTCACGCGGCCAATCGAAGCCGCTTTGAATGGCGCTCCGGGTGTCCGGCGCATCCGCTCCACTTCATCGGTCGGCCTCTCGGAGGTCTGGGTCGATTTTGATTGGGGTCAGAAGGTGATGGAGTCGCGCCAGGTGGTGGCCGAGCGGCTCGCCTCGGTGGTGGATGAACTGCCGCCCGGGGTGGAGCGCCCGCTCATGGCGCCGGACTCCTCAATCATGGGTGAGGTGATGTTCGTCGGGATGACTTCGACGAACCACTCGCTCATGGAGCTGAAGAAGTATGCGCGTGGAGAATTCCGGCGGCGGATTCTGTCGGCCCCCGGGGTTGCCGAAGCCATCGTCTCCGGCGGTGAGGAGCGCCAGTACCAGGTGCGGATAGAGCCGACGCTCCTGGCCCAATATGGGTTGACCCTGGACCAGGTGAGCACGGCGCTCAGGGAGGCGAACCAGAACGTCTCTGCCGGCGTCATCAATGAACGGGGGAACCAGTGGCTCGTGCTCGGTGAGGGGCGCCTGCGCACTGTGGAGGAGATCGGCAAAATCCTGATCGACCTCAGGGAGGGCCAGCCGCTCACGATAGCCGACGTGGCGCGCGTGGAGATCGCCGCCCCTCTGGCCCGCGGCTCGGCCGGCGTCAATGGCATGGATGGAGTGGTCATCGGGATTTTGAAGCAGACCGGCGTCAATACGCTGGAATTGACGCGGACTCTGGACCTGCTCTTTGACGATATCGAGCTTCATCTGCCGGCTGGGGTCAGCCTGCATCGGGGTCTCTTCCGTCAGGCCGATTTCATCGAGACGGCGATTGCCAACGTGGAGCGGGTCCTGCTTGAGGGGATTGTGCTGGTGATTCTGGTGGTCTTTGTCTTCCTTGGCAATGTGCGGGCGACGCTGATCACCATTGTGGCGATTCCGCTTTCATTGGTCTCGGCGGTTCTCTTCCTGAAAGGCTTCGGGGTGACGATTAACACGATGAGCCTGGGCGGCATGGCGATTGCGATTGGGGCCCTGGTGGATGACGCGGTGATTGACGTGGAGAACGTCTTCCGCCGGCTGCGCCAGAACCAAAACCTGCCGCCGCAGGAGCGCGCTTCGAGCCTTCGGACGGTTCTCACGGCCAGCATCGAGATACGTTCTTCTATCGTCTTTGCGACGCTCATCATCGGGCTGGTCTTCATCCCGCTTTTCTTCCTCTCCGGCGTGGAGGGGCGTCTGATGGCGCCGCTGGGTCTGGCCTATCTGGCCGCTCTTTTCACCTCGCTGCTGGTGGCTGTGACGGTGACGCCGGTCCTCTGCTATCTTTTATTGCCGGGCAGCGCGGCGGTGAAGAAGCCAGCCGGCGCGCCCTGGGTAGTGGCGATGCAGCAGGGGTACCGGAAGTTTCTGGGGCGGGTGATTGATTATCCTCGCTCGTGGAGCTTTTCCACCCTGTTTTTGCTTCTCATTGCTCTCTTGGCGCTCGGTTTGGCGGGACGCTCCTTCCTGCCCGATTTCAACGAGGGCTCGCTGACGATTAATGCCGTGACGCTTCCGGGGAGCTCGCTGCCCGAGTCCGAGCGAGTCGCCCGCGCCGTGGAGAAGACGCTGCTCTCCTTCCCAGAGGTCGTTTCTGTGGGCAGACGTACCGGCCGCGGCGATAACGACACCCACGGCAGCGACGTGGAGGGCTCCGAGTTTGACGTCAACCTGCGGCTGGATAAGCGCTCGCGCGAAGAGTTCCTGCATGAGCTGCGCGAAGAGCTGGCAGAGATACCGGGGGTGAGCGTCACCATTGGCCAGCCGATTTCCCATCGCGTCGAGTTCATGCTCTCGGGTTCCAAGGCGTCCGTGGCGGTGAAAATCTTCGGCCCTGACCTCTATAAACTCCGTGCCCTGGCCGATAAGGTTCAGGAAGAGATGGCGGAGGTCCGCGGCGTGACGGATCTCAATGTGGAGATGCTCAGCGATATTCCGATTTTGCAGACCCGCTTTGAGCGTGAGGCGTTGGCCCGCTACGGGCTCTCACTGCGCCAGGCGGCCGATTACCTGCAATCAGCCGTCAACGGTCTCAAGGTCGGGGAAATACTGGAGGACAACCTCACCTTCGACCTGATGGTGAATCTGCGCGGTGATGAACCGTGGCGGCTGGATACGCTCCAGACGGTTTTGATAAAGACGCCATCGGGTGCGAAGATTCCCTTGAGCGCGCTCGGCAGGGTTGAGCGGCTGAGCGGCCCCAACCGGGTGAGCCACGAGGGGAGCGAACGCAAAATCATCATCTCCTGCAATACGGCCGGACGCGACGCGGTCTCGGTCGTGAAGGATTGCCAGAAAAAAATCGCCCCGCTCTTTGAGGGTGAGACGGAGTACCGCGTGGAGTATGGCGGGCAGTTCGAAAGCGCGCATCATGCCTCACGCACGCTGCTCTTCGTCGGGCTGGCCGTGGTGGTGGGGGTCGCGATGCTGTTGCAGGTGGCGTTCAAATCGATGCGCGACGCCCTCCTCATCATGGTGAACCTGCCATTGGCGTTGATGGGTGGGGTGATCGGCGTTTATGTTTCGGGCGGGGTGGTCTCGGTGGCCTCCCTGATCGGTTTTATTACCGTGTTTGGCATTGCCGCCCGCAACGGGATCATGCTCGTCTCGCACATCCGGCACTTGCAGATATTTGAAGGAGTCCGTGAGTTTCGCGAAGCGGTTTTGCGTGGCTCGCAGGAGCGGCTGGTGCCGATTCTGATGACGGCGCTCTCGGCCGGTCTGGCACTGGTGCCGCTGGCGCTGGCCGCCGATAAACCGGGCAACGAAATCCAAAGCCCCATGGCGATCGTGATTCTCTTTGGGCTGTTGAGCTCAATGCTGCTCAACATGTTCATCGTGCCGACCCTCTATCTGGCCTGGGGCAGGCCTGTATCCAAACAAAATGAAAGTGAAGAATAAAATGCGAAAACAGATATTACTTTTCTCTCTCTGGATGCTCTGGAGCGCCGCCGCATTCTCTGCGGAGCCGCAAAGCGCCGCCGCCGTGCCGGAAAAACTCTCGCTACGGGATGCCATCGCGCTGGCCGAGCAAAAACATCCGGGGCTGCTGGAGCTCGAGGCGGAGCGTCAAGCCGCCTGGGCACGTGCCAGAGCCGCCACCGCATGGGATAACCCGGAGCTGCTCCTGAGAACCGAAGGAACCACCTTCAGCTCCGAAGAGGGCGACTACATGGTCGGTATCGGCCAGAGCATCCCCATCGGAGGGAGCCCCGGGAAGGCTCGCAAAGCGGGCCAAATGGAGGCCGCCCTGAACGCCAGCGCCAAAGAGCTCCGGCTCCTGGAGATACTCCAAAAAATACGCTCCGCCTATAGCACCGCCGCTTACCAGGAAGAGGCCCTGCGCGAACGCGAGTCTCTGCTGAGCGAGGCGACGGAGCGACTCGGAATCGCCGAAGCGCGCCGTGAGCTGGGGCAGGCAAGCCAGGAGCAGGAGGCCGCCGCACGGCTCCTGAACCTCGAAGCCCGTTCTGAATATGAGCGGGCCGAAGCGCTCTGGCAGAACGCCTTGAGTGAGCTCAAAGCGGCCATCGGATTGCAGGGGCGGATAATCTCCCTGGCCGATACGCTGGAGAGCTCCCTCTCGCTGAACGAGCTTGATTCGCTCTCCGCGCTTGCCGAGGGCGAGCATCCGGCCCTCTCGGAAGCCCGTGCCCAAAGCGCTCTGCAGGAGGCCCTGCTGGCACTGGCCAAAGCCGAGCGGATTCCCCCCATCAACGTCGAAATCCTCTACCGGCGAATGGAATCCGAACGCAAAGACGGAGTCGATTTTGGAATCGGAATCCCGCTGCCCATTTTCAGCAGCGGCC
>JAGVTF010000250.1 GCA_019136955.1 Verrucomicrobiota bacterium | reverse complement strand
GCGGGCCTCATCCCAATAGCCGGTATTGAAAGCGGGTTGTCCGCAACAGGCAAGCTCCTCAGGAGCCTCCACCTGGTGGCCCAGAGATTCAAAAATTTTGACAGCGTTCATTGCCACATCAGGAAACATGGCATCCATGAAACAGGGTGCAAACAGCGTGATCTTCATCTCAAACGTCCCTACGGGTCAGTATTACTTATCATGTTGGTTAAAGAAAGTTTTTTATCCAGCCACGGAGGAGTAAACGGAAAGGATCGTTCAAAACATTCCAATCTTTGCAGCTTGATGATAGTAACCTTTTGCTCTGGTTTGCTGAAAAACATATGCGGGGAAAGAGTGGGTAAGCAGGTATGGAAAGGGAGATTATTTTAGAGTTTGAGCAGATATGGGAATTGTTGTACGCTTCGGTGTGGCTGGGAGACCAGGGAAAAGGTTCCGACGCTGACCAGGTTACTATTTAATTCCAGAACATTCGATACCAGAATCAATCATATGAAAAAAATTCAAAGAGCCCTGATTTCGGTCTTCAATAAGACGGGGCTACTTCCCTTTGCAAGTATTTTGTCTGAGGCAGGAGTGGAGATTATTTCCACTGGTGGGACGGCAAAGATATTGAGAGAAAATGGGCTTCCTGTGATTGAGCTAAGTGAATATACCGGATTCCCCGAAATGCTGGATGGGCGGGTCAAGACGCTGCATCCGCGAGTGCATGGCGGCTTGCTCTATGTTCGCGGCGATGAAAAGCACGAGGCGACGATTCAGAAGCATGATATCCGACCGATTGACCTGGTGGTGGTTAATCTTTACCCCTTTGAGCAGACAATAGCGCGGCCCGGAGTCACACTGGCCCAAGCCATTGAAAACATAGATATCGGCGGTCCCTCAATGCTGCGCAGTGCGGCCAAGAATCATGAAAGCGTGACGGTTATTGTAGACCCGCTGGATTATGAACAGGTGGCCGAGCAGATTCAAAAACAGGGTGGCACCACGCTGGAGCTGCGCCAGGAGCTGGCAGCCAAGGTCTATGCGCGTACGTCGGAGTATGACAGAGCGATTGCCAATTACCTGAACCGCCAATATACGAAGTGTGAAAAGCCTTGCTTGCCGGAGCGTTTTGTCCTTTCGGAGGCAATATCCCAACCGCTCCGTTACGGAGAAAACCCGCATCAGAAGGCGGCTCTTTATGGGCATTTTGATGATTACTATAAGCAGCTCCATGGCAAAGAGCTTTCCTACAATAACATCTTGGATTTAACGGCTGCGACTTTTCTGATCAGTGAGTTTTACCAGGAGCCGCCAACCCTGGCTATCTTGAAGCATACCAATCCCTGCGGGCTGGGCCAGGGCGCAAGTCTGAAGGAGGCATGGGATAAAGCCTATGCGACCGATAAACAGGCACCCTTTGGAGGGATTATCGCCGTCAATAAGCCGATGGATACCGAGTGTGCTTCTGAAATTGCCGGTATCTACAGTGAGGTGATCGTGGCACCAGACTTCACACCGGAAGCGATTGAAATTTTAACTCGCAAGAAGAATTTGCGCCTTCTCAAGGTGCTTCAATGTCCTCTCAAGGCCAACCCGCTGGATGTGCGCAGCGTGGGGGCAGATTCCTATCTGGTGCAGGAGCGAGATTTAAAAGAGTGCGGCCGCGAAATGATGAAAGTGGTTACCAAACGCCAGCCGACGGAAGAAGAGTGGGCAGCGATGCTCTTTGGATGGCGGGTGGTCAAGCATGTGAAGTCCAATGCGATTATCTATACGGGGCCGAACCGGACGCTTGGGATAGGAGCTGGGCAGATGAGCCGTGTCGATTCAAGCCGGATTGCCGTCTGGAAGGCCGAACAGGCCGGGCTTTGCCTCAAAGGCAGCGTGATTTGCAGCGATGCATTTTTCCCGTTTGCCGATGGTCTGATTGCAGCGGCAGATGCCGGTGCCACAGCGGCAATTCAGCCTGGAGGCTCTGTGCGTGATGAAGAGGTGATTGCTGCCGCCAATGAACGCGGTCTGGCGATGGTGTTTACTTCAATGCGCCACTTCCGCCATTAAGAGGAAGGAGGAAGCCTCAAACCTTGTTTGGTTTCTGTGAAAAGTAGAGAGTGAAAAACCATTCTCTACTTTTTTTCTTTTAGTGGAATATCTATTTTAACTCGGTTCTTTGTTGCATTTTAAGGCGGAAAGCTTTTTAATCTTCGTAGCGCAAACAGAGAATTCTTTCTCGATTGGTAGGGATACTGAAAGGCAGATAAGGAGTTATCTGGCAGTATTTGTGTGTATACTGAAACGTAGATAAAATGAGTAAAGAAGCGACTACCAACACTCTGGCCGCAAAAAAGCAGAGTCAGGAGCAGAGGCTTAATCCGATGATGGATTTTGCTCTCTGGCTTGTTGTGATGGGTGCGTTTTCTTTCTTTTACCTAAATGTAGCGGTTAGCCCTGAGACGCTTTACCAGGCGGTGCGGCCTGATGCCAGCGCGGCTTTTTATGATATTCACCCGGAGCTTGGCTCATCGGGCTGGCCCCTGGAGTATCCGACACGCGTTCTGGTCAGTTGGGCTGATGGCGAGCCGGCAGCCACTATTCTTTATCTTTTTTTGGGATTACTCCCTTCTGTGTTGCTTTGGGTTTGGGTGGCCCCACGCACTGCTCTGGCCAAGGGTATCTGCTTCCTGCCGCTGGGAGTTCTTTTTTGGGGATTGCAGGAGTTTTGGCTCTGGACAGTAACCACTCTTGCCCTTTGCTCTATTTTTCTTTTGCTGCTACTTCCTCTAAACCGTTTTTTTTTGAAAAGATGGAGCTTTTCCTGGGGGGAGCTATCTCGAAAATGGGTGCAACTTTTTCAGTTGCTGTTAATTTTTGGGATACTCCTACTGGTTGCCGTCTCTTTTGTGAAGAATCGCGAGCTGCGTAACAAGCTTTATGTGTTGAGCCAGGCGCGGCAGGGTCAATATGCAAAAGCGCTGGCACTGGCTGCCACGCTGGAGAACGTGGATTCTGAACTGGCCTGCACAGTGCGTTATCTGCTTTATCACCAAAATCAGTTACTGGAGAATCTCTTTTGGTTTCCACTCAACCAGGAGACGGCTGTTTTGCCTGCTGTTCCTTTTGTGGCGCTGGAGCCCTATTACAAGACAATGCTGGAGATGGGTTTTGCCAATTCGGCCGAGCACTTTGCGACTGAGGCGCTGGAGCGGATCGGCGACGCGCCAGAGATACTGCAAGACCTTGGCTTTATCTACACGTTGAAGGGCGAGCCAAAGGCTGCACGTGTTTACTGGGGATATTTGGAGAGGAATCCCCGCTGGGCAGTCCGTGCCAGAGAGCTGATTACAGCAAGCCTGGCCGAGCCGACACTGAGGAGCCACCCTGTGGCGGAGCGTTACTATCGGTATCTTTTTACCGAAAGTTATTTTTATACTCAGGACCCGGTAGAGTTTCAAATGCGGCAATCGCTCGCAAAAAACCCGACTCATCGAATGGCGCTGGAGTTTTTGGCAGCAGAGTATCTGGGGCACCTCAACCACGAAGGAGTGGCCGGACTGATACCGGCTTTTCGCGCGCTGAACTACCAGAGCCTGCCGCGGCATGTTGAGGAAGCACTCTGCCTGGCCTTGCAGGATAATCCAGGAATCGAGATGGCGGGATACCGGCTTTCTCAGGAGACTCTGGCGCGCTTTAAAGATTTTTGTCTGCTGTACCAGAAAGCTTCACAGGAGAGGCAAATAGAGCAGATGGTCAGAGTGTTAGCGCCGATCTATGGGGATACCTACTGGTTTTACCAGATTTTTTCTTTTACCGGGCGTCTCAGAGTTCAATTTGAAGCGGAGGAATCTTCATGAGGAAGCGGCTGGTAGTATTTTGGCTTTCGTGTTGCACGGCCTGGCTGAGCCTGGCGGCTGGTTTGGATGTTGATATTTTCCCAGATTACAAGGGGGTGACGCTCCCTGCCAACATAGCGCCGATGAATTTTTATATCACTTCCAGCGCCAGCGAGTATCAAGTGAAGATTCACTCGGCCAAAGGGGCGCAGATTCAGCTCAAGAGTTCCCAGCCAGAGGTGATCATTCCGCAAAAGCAGTGGAAGGAGCTCCTCTCAGCCAACGCCGGCCAATCACTCTATATTGATATTTCGCTTAAGGGTGATTCAGGAACCTGGCAGGAGGCTGTGACGATTACCAACCGGATTGCTGCAGAGCCGATAGATAGCTGGCTGGCTTACCGATTGATGCGCTCCATTTTCAATACCTACCGCGATATGGGGATATATCAACGCAATTTAGAGTCATTTGAAGAGCGTGAGATTCTCCATAATAGCCGGATTGAGGGTGGCTGTTTGAATTGTCACGGATTCCAAAAAAACGATCCTGCTGAGTTCACTTTTCATGTTCGCCATGCAGGGCTGCAGCATCCGTTGGTCTGGGTCAGAGAAGGCGGCAAAGTAGAGGTCTGGGAGAAAACTTTTACCTATTACAGTTGGAGCCCAAAAGAGAACCTCCTGGCCTATACTGCCAATGCACCCTCGATATTTTTCCATGCCTGGGGGGAAAGCCGAGAGGTCTACGACCGGGCCGGAGAGGTTGGGTTGCTGGACCTGGATGAGCGCGTGACCCTCCCGCAGGAGAATTTGGCCACTGAGCATCACTACGAGAGCTGGCCCAGTTGGGACTGGCAGGGAGAATATTTTTACTATTGCAGGGCATCGGACTTGCCGCTGAACCGGTTCAAGGAGATACGTTTTGACCTTTTGCGCACACGTTGGGATAGCGAGACTTCACTTTTTGGCGAGCCGGAAATTCTCTTTAGCGGCTGGACTAACCGGATGAGCTCGGCCCAGCCCAAGGTGTCCCCACAGGGGAACTTCCTGGTCTATACGGTCTTTGAACGCGGCAACTTCCCGATCTACCAGCAGAGCGCGGACCTTTACTTGATGGATCTGGAAAGCAGGGAGTCGCGCCGGCTTGAGTGCAACAGCGACCGAGCCGATACCTGGCACTCGTGGTCTTCCAATGGTTCGTGGCTTATCTTCAGCAGCAAACGTATTGATGGCCTCCTGGCGCGCCCGCACATTACCCATATTGATGAGAGGGGACATGCCTCCAAAGCTTTTGTGATGCCTCAGAAGGATCCTCATTTTTATGAATACTTTATAAAGACTTATAATGTTCCGGAGATGATCACCGGTCCGGTGCAAATTTCCCCCGTGGAGCTGGGGTCGGCGGTGATGAATCGGGCCAATAGAGTCAAAATGAAAACCGCTGATGGAGCCAGCCAGGAAGAAAAGGAGCTGCCTCCGGAAGAGGGATATTCCATACTGGAAGGGAAAAGATAGTCTGTATGGAAAAAAGATGCGCCGGTGCAGAGAACAGAGGCCCAGTAGAAAAAACAATTTAATATGAACAAAATAGAATATAAGGAACACGGTTTATATATACATCAAAACGAACACGGACCCCATTATTTCATAGTGGCTTATTTTTATAAAACTCCTGCTGATTGGGTGGCATCACTCAAGTATCTGGAAAGCGAACTGGAGAAGATGCTTGCGCAAAAGAAGGCCAGAGTGGTTCTTGAGCGCTGGTTTGGTTCGGCGGCTTCTCTTGCTCTTATTGAAAGGGAGAAGCTCTTTTTACCCAAAGACCCAAAGAGCGGCCTGCATTCTTGCGTCACGCCGATTATCGGGATGCCCTGCGCCGGAACGGGTGGAGATGCCTGTGAAGGGTTTGCCGGCATTCAGATTCAGGCGATTACTCCACAGGAGGGAGTGAGCCTCCCAGAGCCGATGCAAAGTCTGGATGGCAAAACGGTTCAGGGACACAAATGGCAGGAAGAGGATGCGCGCTTTTTCCTTTTGCAAAACCTGTGTGATTTGAAGCATCCAGAGAGCAATACGCAGCAGACAACGGAGACTTTGCTCAAGGCTGAAGCATTACTGAAAAAGGAGGGACTGGACTATCGCTCCGTGGGGCGCACCTGGATATACCTGGATGATATTCTGAGCTGGTACACTCCCTTTAATGAGGCACGCAGCGCTTTTTATCGGCAGGTGGGTATTATGCCCGATATTGAAAAAAGCGAAAAGACGCCGCCATCAGAATGCTACCTGCCGGCCAGTACCGGAATCCGAGGGCTCAACCAGAATGGAGCCGCCTGCACGATCGACCTCATCGCATCGGATATTCCGCAGAGCTCGACTTTCAAAGTCCGACGCCTGACCAACCGAAAGCAGAAGGATGCCTTCCGTTACGGGGCTGCTTTTGCGCGCGCGCTGGTCCTGGAAACTCCCAGCTACTCTCAGGTGCAGATTTCCGGTACCGCTGCGATTGATGAAACCGGCAGCAGCATTCTCCTGGGCGATACAGAGGCACAGATACGCTATACTCTTGATACGATCGAAGTATTGATTGCCGAAGCGGGGTTTGCATTGAGCGATATTTCTTTGGCAACGGCGTTTTTGAAGGATGAAAAAAATTTGCCTCTATTCCTGCGAATTATGGAGGAGCGCGGACTCTCTGATTTGCCGATGGTGATCTGCAAGGCAGACGTTTGCCGCGATGATCTTCTCTTTGAGCTGGATGGAATCGCAGGTAAAAATCTTTAAAGAGTCGGCACCGGCAGGCTTTGGCGGAGCGAGCAGCTCTGCCAAGTCTTGCATCCGGGCCGTCCTATCCATAAAATGAGTGAGTTATGCTGGTTGTACATGTTCATGTAAAGGTGAAGCCCGATTGTGTGGAGCGCTTCATTCAAGCTTCATTGGAAAATGCAGCACAGAGTATTCAGGAGCCGGGGATTGCCCGCTTTGACCTGGTGCAGAGCCAGGAAGAGCCAACGGAGTTTGTGCTGGAGGAGGTCTACCGCACACCGGAGGCGACTCTGGCACACAAGAAAACTGCCCACTATGCCAAGTGGCGCGATGCCGTCGCCGATATGATGGAGAAGCCCCGTTACAGCAGGAAGTTTACGCAACTCTCCTAAAAGGCGCGGAATGTTGAACGAGGCTTTTGAATTTGCGACAGCAACGAGGATCATCTTTGGCTGTGGCAAGGTGAAGGAGTTGCCTGGGCTGCTCAAGCCTTTCGGCAAAAGGATTCTGCTGGTCACGGGAGCCCACCCCGAACGCCACAAAAGGCTGAAAAGCTTGTTGGAGGAGGCCGGACTTGTGGTGGAACTGCAAAGCGTCAGCGGTGAGCCAACGGTTGCAAAGGTGAACGAGATTGCGGAGTTTCTCCTGAGGCGGCAATGTGATGCGGTTGTGGGGATTGGTGGTGGCAGTGTGCTCGACGCGGCCAAGGCGGCCGCCGGACTTGCCAATAACCCGGGCGAGCTTATGGATTACCTGGAGGGAGTGGGCAAAGGCAAGGTGCTGCCGTGCCGCTCTCTGCCTTACGTTGCGGTGCCAACGACTGCCGGCACCGGCTCGGAGGTCACGAAAAATGCGGTGATCGGTGTCCCCGAGGCATCAGTCAAAGTGAGTTTTCGCTCTCCCTATCTGCTTCCGACAATAGCGCTGGTGGACCCGGAGCTGACTCTGGATGCCCCACCGGAGGTTTCAGTAAATTGCGCTTTCGATGCTTTGAGCCATTTACTGGAGGCCTATCTTTCAAACAGGGCGACCCCGATGACCGACGCGGTATGTCGCGAAGGGCTCTCGCGATTGGGCGGAGGCGTGCTGATGGCCTACTGGATGAAGCCTGACCACCTGCCTTCTCGCATACAGGTTTCTCTGGCAAGTCTTCTGGGTGGTCTGGCTCTGGCCAATGGCGGACTGGGAGCTGTCCATGGCTTTGCCGGTATGCTGGGAGGAATGATTGGCGCACCGCATGGAGCTGTTTGTGCTGCGCTTTTGGCACCTGTGCTCAGAATGAACTATAAGCGAGCCGGTGAGGGAAGGGATAAGGAATCGCAGCGACTCTTGGGGCGTATCAGTGAGGTTTCGTTGATGCTTTCCCGAGATGTTGCGGCCAGGCCTGAAAGCGCCATCGAAATTATTGAAAAGATGGCCCAGACTCAAAATGTTGCCAGACTAAGTAAACTGGGTTTGAAAAAGGAGCAATTTAGCGCAGTTGTGGAAAAAGCATCCAGAGCAAGCAGCATGAAAGGAAACCCCTTCGTGCTGAGCGCTGAAGAGCTGACCCAGATACTTCTGGATGCTTTTTAACCAAAGGAGCGCCGAGCGCCCGGGTTAGAGACCTTGCGGATTGAGCACCAGAGAAATAGCGCGGACCAAATCAGCTTCCTCTTCTGTTACCTGCTCATTGGTGGAGGCGACAACGACGTTGCAGGCTTCCAGGAGAAGCTTCTTGGCTGCCGTAGAGGCATCTGTAGCGATTTTTTCCAACGCGTTGTCCAGCACTTCATAATTGGGGTTTTCCAAAAGCTGCAGAGCGAGCCCGCCTGAGTTCAGATGGCCGGCTCCCTTGTTAAAGGCGGCAATCACTTCCTGCGGGTCATCAGTCTCGGTTTGGGCCAGGATAGATAAAACGGTGCTGACTTCCTCCTTCAAGGATTCGATGCCGGTGTGGCCCTGGCGCTGGCGCTGTGGAAAAAAGTGGCCCTTTAAATTATGCTCAATGTTTTTGAGGACGCAGAATTCAAAGAGGTCCACCTCCTGGTTTGCATAAACCAGCTCCCTCAAGAGCCGGTTGAAGGAGGCAAACTGCTCGGGTGACATCTGCCTCAGTGGTGGCGTGCAGAGACTCACGAGAGCCAGCTTCTGGGAGCGTGAGAGCTGGCGAAGCTCTCTGGTCGTGCGGATGCACTCGCGCGCGATCTGTTCACCATAGGTCTTCTTGATTTGCTCAAACTGAGCTTCCTGGATTGCCGGATGCTCGTCCAGCAGGGTGGAGTAAATCAGAACGATGGCACCCAGAGGGTCCGAGCATCTATTGCGAAGAGCAGGCGGCAGAGTTTCCAAAACCTGATGGGCCTCCTGCGCCGTTTCATAGCCGCCAGAGAGGGCAGCCAGCGGGACGCGGGGGAATATCCGAGGTGGCGTTTTTTTCGCAGGCGGCTGGGGTTCTTCTCTGGTTTGTGAAGCGAGAGATTTAAGCGAGAGCTTGGAGAAATCTCCGTCAAAGGAGGGATCCAGAAGCTGGATTCGCTTTGCCAAAGGCGGATGTGTGGCGAAGATATTACTCCAGAAACCTTTAATACCGGTAGCAAAGAAAAGATGAGCGGCTTCCTCTGCATGCGGAGACTTGATATAGGAGCGAGTGGAAATAATACCTATTTTTTTCAAAGCGTTGGCAAGTCCCTGCGGATTGCGCGTGAACTGTACAGCCGAGGCATCGGCCAGGTGCTCTCGCTGGCGCGAGACTGCCGATTGAATCAGACGGCCAAAGAAAACGCTGATCCAGCCGACCAGAATCAAGAGCAGGCCGATCAGGGGCAGAGCGGATTCCGCTTTGCCGTTACGGCTGCGGCCGGAGGGCCCAGCATAAAGGAAAATACGGCCAATTACGGTGAGGAAGAGCAGACCGAAAATGAGTGAGATAAGACGAATATTGAGCTTCATATCGCCATTCAAAATATGACTGAACTCGTGTGCAATGACTCCCTGGAGCTCTTCACGGTTCAGGTTCTGTATGGTGCCGCGGGTGACACCAATGGCGGCATCCGCGGGGGAGTAGCCTGCTGCAAAAGCATTGATACTCAGCTCGTGGTCCAGAACATAAATTTCCGGAACCGGCACGCCGGAGGCGATGGCCATCTCTTCCACCACGTTGCGCAGCTTGCGCTCATCAGGATCGCTGGGGTGGGGTGGAACAAGACGCCCGCCCAAAGCCACGGCTACCGCTTTACCACCATGGGAAAGCTGAAAAACTTTGAAAAGGGCGGCGATGAAAACAGCACCGGTGACCAGAAGAAAAATGAGCAGGAAAAGGGTTGGATCAAAACTGCCTGTTCCCAACGCCGCCAGGAGATAAAGCAAAGCGGCCGTGGAGAAGACGCCCAAGCCGAATAAAACTAACATGCGCCGCGTGTTTCGCCGCGCCGTATTCTGCCGATAAATAAAATTTGTAGCCTCGCTGCCCATATGGTTAAGAATAGCTTTTCTTTCTTTTTTTGCCAAGAGGGGATGTGAGAAAAGAGTGGCTGAAAAACAAAAAAGGCACCCGTAAGGATGCCTTTTGAAACTTAAGTAATTCGTACCAGCTTAGCGCTTGGCAAAAGGAATTACGATGCGGTTGTACTGACTGTCCGTCTGACGGAGCTGATCGCTCAGTCTGGCTTCGGTGTACTGTTGCACAGAACCGTCACCCAGGACAACGTTACCATTGTTCTGGTGGATATTCTCACCCCAGCGCGGTCTCTGGCCACTTGTCTGGTAGAGAGTGTTGGTTCCAGAACCGAGCATCAGCATGAAGGAGGTCGTGCTGTTGGTGCTCTGAGCTACCGTGGGGACGACCACGTTGCGGTCACCGAAGAGCAGAGTCTGCGGATAGACTTCGCTGGCGTCCACACCAATGAAATAAGATACATAGTACTTATTATTGGCATCGGTGGGGCTCATGTAGAAATCGGTAAAGTTCTTAATTTTGCCACCGCTCATTGTTTCAGAATCCGAGGGACAACGGACCAGCTTAACATCAGCCAATTCATTGCTCATCACGGCATAGTGCAGCCACTGACCGTTTGCAGCAGGAATGGTGAGTTTGGCACCAGAGGCATTGGTCGGGTTCGTGATACCGGATGCAGCACCTGTGAGAGCGCCGAATCTCGGCTGGCTGGCATCCTGGTTGCCCAGGGTGGTCATTGTAGTGGAGACCACTTCAAGGCTACCGCCGTCTTGCGCGGAGACTTCCCAAGGGAAACGGTCTTCATTATCCAAAGCATAGGTGCGAGTGCCCAGGCCCATCTGCTTTAAGTTACCGGTACAAGCTATGCGTTGAGCTCTAGCTTTGGCTTTGGCCAATGCAGGCAGGAGCATACCCGCAAGGATGGCAATAATCGCGATCACGACCAGAAGTTCAATCAGCGTGAACGCCTTCTTCATTGTAGTTTGCTTTTTCATAGTTTCAGTTAATATAAATAAACTTCGTTCGCGGCGAATCATTGGCATCCACCACCAACCTTGACGTCTGAGATTCTATGCCTTGTACCCACGGATGTCAAAAAAAATTTGATATTATTTTCCCTCCTCTGTTTTCCTCTGAGTGACAGTTTTGGCTGGAACCTAAAAGTAGGCTTGAGGAATAGGTTTGAATCCGCTGGCGTGACTTTTTAGTCAAGGTTTTTCTCTGTAAATAGCGTGAAAATAAATTTTCTTTTTTTAATATTTTAATATTTTTTCCAACAGTTGGGTGTTTGCTTGCAACTATTATGATTTTTATTTATTCGGCTTTTTAAAATCCGTTTCTTCACGGCCTTCCGTAAATGAATGGGTTGACAATGTCATCGTCAAAAAGGGATACTGTCCGCACAAGAAGCAGCTTTTGCAAGAGACTGCCAAAAAGAGAGAGGTGCAGAAAAAACCGTTGAACATAGGGCTGGGTAAACAATTTATTCGTTATGCTATCTGTGGAGGCATCGCTACGGCTGTGGATTTTATTGCTTTTTTTCTGCTGGTCTGGTTTGTGTTTCCCGCTTTGCAGCCCGATGACATCATGGTTCGGTTCCTGGGTATCTCTGTGGTAGAGGTGGATGAGGCGTTGCGGGCACGGCACTTTCTCTATGCATGTGCAGGGGCCTTTGTGGTGTCGAATCTTTGCGCCTATCTTTTGAATCTTTTCTTTGTTTTTGAGGGAGGTCGGCACAAGCGTTGGCTGGAGGCTCTGCTCTTTTACGGGGTTTCGCTGGGAAGCACCGGCGCAGGGGTTGCGTTGGGCTGGGGCCTGATTCACTTTGTGGGATTGGGGACCACCTGGTCGGCCCTATCAAAGATCGCCTGTTCGGTTCTGGTTAATTTCGCAGGGCGCAAGTGGATTGTTTTCAAGAGCTGAGCCTGCCTGAGTCATCCGGCTTTGAGGGGTTCTTCAAAAGGGCTTTAACCTCCCTTATCCTTTTGCTATCCTCAAGCCAAGATGAAGCGGGTACTCAAGATTTTTTGCGCTTTGGCGGCACTTGCTGCTCTTTTCGTAAGCAATGTTTGTGGACAGGCTCCCGATGCTACAGAAAAGCCCTGGACTTATTGGTGGTGGATGGGCAGCTCGGTCAATGAGGAGGATATCACTGAGCAATTGGAAGGAATGGCCCAGGCGGGGCTGGGGGGTGTCCATATCATTCCCATTTACGGAGAGAAGGGCGACGAGGAGAATTTTATTGCCTATCTTTCAGAGCGTTGGATGGAGGTGCTAGAACATACCATCAGAGAGGCGCGCAGGTTGGGAATGGATGTGGACATGACGATGGGGACCGGCTGGCCCTTTGGCGGAGCCGATATTCCGCAGGGTCTGCAGGCTCAACGCTTCAAAATAGACGAAGGCCAATACGTCACTGAACCGACAAGGCAGATGGTGAAGCGTGCGGCACCGGGCGCTGAAGGGTTTGTGATAGACCACTTCAACCGTGCAGCTATCGAGTACTATACAGAACGATTCAAGGATGCTTTTTCAAAAATAGAGCTCAGGCCCAGGGCACTCTACAACGATTCTTTTGAAGTTTACGGAGCGAACAGTACGACGAATTTTTTGGAAAAATTTAAGGCTCTGCGTGGATACGACCTGCAGGACCACCTGGATATGCTCGATGAGAAATCGACCGATGAGCTGAAGCCGCGGCTGCTGAGCGATTATTGCGAAACGGTTTCTGAGCTGCTTTACTCCGAATTCACTGAACCCTGGGTGGAGATTTGCCACAAGATGGGTGTTGGGCTGGTTCGCAACGAGGCGCATGGCTCGCCAGGGAACCTTCTGGATTTGTACGCAGCGGCAGATATACCGGAGACGGAATCTTTCGGCGCGAGCGCTCTCAAGATACCCGGCTTGCGGCAGGACCCCAAATATGAGGAAAAACGCTTTGGGCGTCCGGACCCGCTGACGATGAAGTTTGCCTCTTCGGCGGCGCACTTGAGCGGCAAGCCTTTGGTGAGCTCTGAATCGACCACCTGGCTGGGGGATCACTTCAGCGTTGCGTTTTCGCAGATCAAACCGCAGCTTGATGAGCTTTTTACTGCAGGGATAAATCATATTTTTTTCCACGGAACCACCTATTCTCCCTATTGGAAAGGATTTCCGGGAAGGCTCTTCTATGCCTCCACCCACTACGGGCACACGTCGCACTTCTGGGAAGAGATGCCGGTGCTCACGAGCTATATCAGGGAGTGCCAGCGGATATTGCAGTCCAGCCAGGCCGATCATGATATCCTGCTTTACTTTCCAATTTACGATATCTGGAGTAAGGGCGGTGGCCGTGGGGTGATTAAGCTCTTGGATGTTCACTATCTATCGGCTGGATTGAAAGAGATGGCTTTTGGGCAACTGGCCGGCGAGCTCTGGGAGCGTGGCTATACGTTCGACTATGTGTCGGACCGGATGCTGCAGAATCATGTGAACGCGAAAGGGAAAGTCATCCTGGTTCCTCCTACACAGTATATGCCGCTGGAGACTCTGGAAGCGCTGCAGCGGTATGCTGGTGAAGGTTCAGCCGTAATCTTCATAGATTCCATTGCGGAAGATGTCCCGGGGCTCTTTCAATTCGAGGAGCGTCGTGCTCTGCTCTCGAAACAGAGAGAAGAGCTTCAAAAGCTGCCACAGGTCGATATTGTAAAGCCTGCCGGGAGCTCCCAGGAAATGATGGCGCAATTGTCACGAGCGCTTAGTAAGAGTGGAATCTATCCGGAGCCTTTTAAAGCGATGGGGATCGATTTTATACGGAAGACGATTCAAGACAGGAGCGTTTATTTCCTGGCCAATCTTTCTGAGAAGCCTGGCAAACAATGGATAAGGCCGATGAGGAGGGCTGATAAGGTGCTCTTCTATAATCCGGAGAGCAAGGTTTGGGGCGAGGCTGCAGCGCGTACAGGCAATGGCGGAAAAGAATTTTTGCTTCACCTGCCGCAGGGGGAGAGCCTGTTTCTCTTTTGCGAGGGTAGGGAGGCGGAGACTTTGACCCTGATGCAACAGGAGAAGGTCGAACCGTGGCCCTATTACGGTCAAGCGGAAGAAGGGGAGCCTATTCTACTGGATGGCGCCTGGACATTGCGCTATAGCAAAGGGGTACCGGAGATAGAGGGGAGCCTCACCACCGAGGTCGGTAAAAGCTGGACAACACTGGGAGAGCCTTACGATATTTTTAGCGGCAAACTGGTGTACTCCAGGAAATTCAAGCTTTCAGCCTCGGAGCCTGGTCGCGTTTATGAGCTTGATTTGGGTGATGTGCGTGAAACGGCAAGTGTGAGACTCAATGGCGAGCTGCTGCCGCTTTATTGGCATATTCCTTTCACGAAAGTGATCCCGCTGGGGCTATTGAAGGAGGAAAACACTCTTGAGATAGAGGTGACCAACCTTTCTTACAACAGAGTGATTGAACTGGACCGCAAAAAAGTACCCTGGAAGAACTTTCACGAGATCAATTTCGTCAATATTCAATATAAACCCTTTGACGCCTCTGAAGATGAGCCGCTTCCCTCGGGCCTCCTCTCCACTCCCAGGCTGATTCCGCTGGCCCCGGTTGGGGAGTAAAAACTTTTGAGGTATTTCTCAGGAATTAAGGATGTTCCTGGCCAGCTTGTAAACCGTGGTGCAACCGGGAGAGCGCGGCCAATCTTCGCAGGGAGGACGGTCGCGGCTTTCCGCTCGCAAGATAGCCTCATTAATTCTTTCCTCTGTGAACCTGCGTGCGTATGTGCTGATCCCTTTATCATAGTTGGGAAGATGTTTTTTTAAGATGCTGGCGCAACTCCCTGGAGAGTTCAGGTCAGCGTTTTTAAAATGCAGCAATAGCCAGTATTCAAACTTTGGGTTACTGAGAGCCAGTCCATAATTCTCTTTTTGTTTTGCCCACTCATGAAGTTTATCAATCTTTTTATCATCCCACTGATCCTTGTCAACCACCAGCCAAGCCTCATCTGAGTGTTTCAACCTTTCTGTTTTGAGATACGTCTTCATTCGCTTCAATACGTTTTCCGGGTCACTTTTGTTTTTCCCTTCAGGCATGCTGATTGTCACCTGTTCACTTTTGAGGTTTCGGAGAATGTTGAAATACTGAGGCTCGGTCTTTGCGCCTTCGGTTGCTATCACGAACAGTTTGCGGTAAGGACGCTGACCAAAGGGCCTCTTAAAACTACGCCTTTTCTTAGCCATTAGCCATTCTCCTTTTTTCCCTGAGCTGGAGAGGAGAGTAAGTCGTTGCCCAACGGGATTCGCGGAATACCGCCAAATCTGCCTTGCAAGTAGCTTCTACGGATATCTTTATCATATCTGATATCCTTATAGTCACTAAAAGAGAAAATGTTGGAGGATTCGTCAGAATCTCTTTCAGTTATCCACATTTCATCACGACGCAGAAGCTTTTGATCCATGAGGAGAACATCATGAGTCGTAAAAAGCAGCTGTGATCTTTTTTCCGGAGTGCAATGCGAGAGATACATTTTGAGCAAACTTCGCGTCAGCAGTGTGTGCAGGCTGCGATCAAGTTCATCAATGACGCAGACTTTCTGAGAGGCTTCGCTTGAGAGTCCAAGAAAGGCAGGAAGTAGATCAATGACTCGCTGTGAGCCATCTGATTCCTCGCGCACCTCAAATTTAACCTTCTTGCCATCCGTTCCCGTGTGAAAAGTCACCAGCTTTCTGGCGATCGGTCTACCATCTTTTTGGCTTATCAAAAAGCGTTCGTTTGTTGGGTTGCTCACCAGGCCAACTTCTTCGTTTTTTTTGATAAACTCCTGCACTTGAATTGCTATCGATCTTGGAAAAGGAAGGCTTTCGAAGGGTATTTCTTCGCTTCGCAGTTGAGCTATGCCAGTGTCGAGGTGTTGCAGCATTTTGTCCATGTTCAAGGAGAGAGGAGAGTTCTCTTTGCATAAGAACTTTTCAATTTGACTGGGCTGAGAACTGGGAGCAATAAGGCAGAGAGTGTCTTTAAACCAGTTATAGACAGGACGAAAGTGTGTACTATTTTGGAAGATCGAGTTTGTCAGGAAGAGCTGATTTTTCCGTGTGCCTTGAAAGACGAATTTTAGAAATGGCTCATCTTCTTTTAGAGATTTGCCGAATGTAATTACTTTATCCTTACGGTGGTAGAGTTTTCTTTCTGTATTGTTATCTGAAATAGATAGGATTTTTTCTTCTAAAACCTCATCGGCAGTTATAGAGAAACTAAACTCGTAGATCATTTCGTCAATCAACAACTCAAATTCAAAGCGTGATGGCAATTCGGGCGCGCCAGGATTCAGGCGAAATGTTTCAACCGGAATAGGGCTGTCGGGCTGTGTGCCCCTGATGACCAGGGTCTTTACAAAATTCAATGCCCTGAAAAAATTGGTCTTGCCTGATGCGTTTCCCCCGTAGATAGCAGCGACAGGCAAAGCCCTTATATTGTATTTTGGGATACGGGAAACTCTTTCTCCGTGTTGGCGCTCCCTGGTGGCAACCATTGAGAAAGAGGCTTTCTTCTGGAAGGACATCCAGTTTTCAAGTGAAAATTTAATTAGCATGACAGAGCCTTTCTATGTGAAAAAATCTCATACACCTAAGCAAACTAGCGATATTTATCCGTTTTGTCAATCTTTGAGAGAAAAAATCTCACAAACACACTCTCCCTCCTCATGCGGGTCTGTAAAACATGAGGTATGTAAAAAAAATTTGACGCACCTTTTATATTGGGTTACCTTGTCACGTGTACATATGTAGAGATGTGCATGGATATGCGGGTATGACTGAAAAAGAGAAATTGATCTATGCAGCCAAGGCGAGGGTGCTTAAGGCGCTGGCTCACCCCACACGGCTCTGGATAGTGGAGGAGCTGGCGGCCGGAGAGCGCTGCGTTTGTGAGTTTGCCGATGTGGTGGACGTGGATCCTTCAACTATTTCCAGACACCTGATGCTGTTGAGGCAGGCGGGGATTGTGGAGGATGACAAACGGGGCAAGCAGGTCTATTATCGACTCAAGGTTCCTTGCGTTATCAAGTTCATGAGCTGTGTGGAGACGGTTATCGAGTCGCAGGCCAGGGAACAGCTAACGCTTCTGAAGTGAGTTTGGATTTTAGATAGAGAGTTTTTTTTAATCAATATTTGGTTAAATGGCAAAGTGAGCACGAATGATTGTTATGAACTGGCGAACTGAGTGGAAAAAACTGGCAATAATAGCCGGCGTGTTTTTGACCTTTTTTTATCTGCCACTGGATTCGGCCAGATTTGAAAATGCCATAATGGAGGCGCTTCACCTGACCAAATGGTATGCGCGGGAGCATGTATTGCTCTGCCTGATACCTGCTTTTTTCATTGCCGGGGCGATCTCTGTTTTTATCAGCCAGGCATCGGTCATGAAATATCTTGGGGCTGGCGCTAACAAAATATTGGCCTATGGAGTTGCCTCCGTGTCGGGGACCCTGCTGGCGGTCTGCTCTTGCACGGTTCTGCCACTTTTTGCCGGAATCTATCGGATGGGTGCAGGGTTGGGACCAGCCTCGGCTTTTCTTTACTCGGGACCGGCGATCAATGTGCTGGCTATTGTGCTGACGGCTCGGGTGCTTGGAGTGGAGCTCGGTATAGCCAGAGCGGTCGGAGCTGTTCTTTTCAGTATCGTTATTGGGGCGCTGATGCATCTTATTTTCAGGAAGGAAGAAAAAGAGAAAGCCTCTATCCAAATGCTAATTCCCGAAGAAGAATCCAGCTTGCCGCTTTGGAAGAACGCTCTTTATTTTGCTTCAATGGTAGGGATTCTGGTGCTGGCCAACTGGGGCAAACCGGATGAAATGACCGGTATTTGGGCAATTGTTTATAGCTATAAATGGATGGGCAGTTCGTTTTTCGCGGTTGCCCTGGGGGTGATGTTGGTATGCTGGTTTGAATTGGTCTGGTGGAAAGTAGGGTTGGTTGCGCTGGCGACCGCTGTTTTTGCGTTTATTTTTCCTGGCCAACCTTTGCTTGTTTTTTTTATTGGGGTTGCAGGCTTATCTTTCTTTACGAGCACTGATAAGGGGATAACTTCCGAGTGGTTTGCTTCATCGTGGGGATTTGCCAGGCAGATACTGCCGTTGCTTCTGCTGGGAGTCCTGATTGCGGGGGCGCTCTTGGGGCGTGCTGGACAGGAAGGGCTGATCCCTTCAGAGTGGGTTGCGTGGGCTGTTGGCGGCAATTCACTGACTTCCAATTTCTTTGCCTCCTTTGCGGGAGCCTTTATGTATTTTGCGACGTTGACAGAGGTACCTATCTTGCAGGGGTTGATCAGCAATGGAATGGGCAAAGGGCCTGCCCTGGCGCTGCTCTTGGCCGGACCTGCTTTGAGTTTGCCGAGCATATTAGTTTTGCGTGGTATTATGGGGTTGAAGAAGACTCTCGTCTTTAGTGCTTTGGTGATTGTGATGGCTACTTTGAGTGGAATGATATTCGGAACATTTTTTGGATAAAAAGGAGAATAGAATAATATGATGAAAATTCAAATTCTGGGCACCGGATGCCCCAAGTGTAAGAAGTTGGCTGAAGTGACGGAGGCGGCAGCTAAAGAGCTTCAGTTGAACTACGAACTGGAAAAAATCACAAAGATCAATCAGATCATGGCTTTTGGCGTAATGATGACTCCTGCCCTGGCAGTGAATGGAGTTGTGCAAGTAACCGGCAGGGTCCCATCTGCCGAAGAAATTAAAAATTTACTGCTCACCAATCGTTGAAGTACTTGGAGAACGAGCCGATACGCCATGATTAAAAAGCTGAAAGTGCTCTTCCTGTGTACCGGCAACTCATGCCGCAGCCAGATGGCTGAGGGCTGGGCGCGCCATCTGAAAAGAGATCTGATTGAGGCGTATTCGGCCGGAATCGAAACACACGCTCTTAACCTCAACGCCGTAAAAGTGATGGCTGAGGCCGGAGTGGATATCTCTGGTCATAAATCCCAGCACATCAGGGAATTCAAGAAGGTCAAACTCGATGTGGTAGTCACGGTCTGCGGCCATGCGAACGAAACTTGTCCGGTTTTCCCAGAGAACTGCAAGGTTATCCATGTCGGATTCGACGATCCGCCCAAAAAGGCAAGGGAGCTGGCAAAGCAGGGTGCATCCGAAGAGGAACAACTGGACTGCTATCGAAAAGTGCGGGATCAGATCGAAGCCTTTGTTGAAACCCTGCCTGAGAGGTTGAAGGACTAGAAAGAAGGGTAGAAGAAAAAAATTGGAAAACGATTTGACAAGTAGAGAATCTAGGGCAAAGATAGTAATTGATGACTATCTTTGAGGAGTCAATATGAGTTCAACAAGTAAATATCTTTCGGCCAGCGAGCGCCGAGCCGTAACGGTAGAAGCTGTGATAGCACTGGCTGCAGAGCAGAATCCAAGTCAGATCACGACTGCTGCCATTGCCGAGCGGATGGGGCTTACACAGGGAGCCATTTTCCGGCATTTCCCAAACAAAGAGGCAATACTGGAAGCTGTGATGGGGTGGGTCTCTGAGCGGCTTATTTCGCGCATTGAAAAGGCGCTAGCCGGGGAGCCATCCCCTTTGGCGGCGCTGCAAGGCATGTTCATGGCGCATGCAGGTTTTATAACGGAGCATCCGGGCATTCCCCACCTGCTATTTGAGGAATTGCAGAGGGCGGGGGAAACGGCTCCCAAACGGATGGTTCTGACCCTGGTGCAACGCTATGAAGAGCGCATCAAGCGTTTGCTGGAAAAGGGGAAAGCTTGCGGAGAGCTGGACCCTGAACTGAATAGCAAGGCTGCGGCTACGCTTTTTCTTGGGATGATTCAGGGGCTGGTGATGCAATCGCTCATTGTCGGAGACGTGAATCATATCCGCCGCAATGCGTCGAAGGTCTATGCGGTCTATGAGCGGGGAATCAGGAGTGCTTCATGAAAAGACGGTTTTTCCAAAAGCGAACCGTGGCACTCATTGCCGTTCTGGGGCCGCTCTTAGCCCTTTTGGTTTATGTAAGCCTGAGCTCTGGGCCACTGGCTCCGGTGCCGGTAGTGCTGGCCCCTGTAGAGAACCGAGAGCTCTCACCGGCTCTCTTTGGAATCGGGACGGTAGAGGCGCGCTACACTTACAAAATCGGCCCCACTTATGCAGGGCGAATTCTGAAGCTGGGAGTTGATGTCGGTGACCAGGTCAAGGCCGGCGAAACTCTGGGAGAGATGGACCCTGTCGATCTGGATGAGCGGCTTGGAGCTCAGAAAGCGCAGGTGAAGCGGGCTGAGGCTCAGCTCAGCGAGACGGAGGCGCGCAAAGAATACGCCTTGACACAGGCGGTGCGTTACGAAGAGCTTCTCAAAGCACGCTCGACCAGTGAAGAGCTGGCAACCACGCGGCGGCAGGAGCTCCAAATTGCCGAGGCCGGCTTGGCCGTAGCCAGGGAAGAACTTTCACGAGCGATTGCGGAGCAAAAAGCGTTGGAAGCTCAGAGGCGCAATCTGCTCCTGCTGGCTCCCGTGGATGGATGGATCGTTGCGCGCAATGCCGAGCCCGGGACGACTCTTGTCGCAGGCCAGGCGGTCGTGGAGATTGTTGACCCACGCTCGCTCTGGGTCAATGTCCGCTTTGACCAAATTCGTGCCCAGGGATTGGCTGCCGGACTTGAGGCACGGATACTCCTGCGCTCACAAAGAGGGGTGGAGCAGATGGGGCACGTTTTAAGAGTGGAGCCTCTGGCCGACGCGGTTACTGAAGAGACATTGGCCAAGGTCGTTTTCGAAGAGTTGCCCGAGCCTCTGCCGCCGATTGGCGAACTGGCGGAGGTCACTCTGGCTTTGCCCAAACTGCCGCCAGCTCCTCTTATTCCCAGCTCGGCCGTTCTCAGGAAAAATGGAACCCTGGGTGTCTGGCGGGTCCGTGATGGCGCTTTGGAGTATACCCCAGTCGTGTTGGGTGCGTCCGATCTGGAAGGATCGGTACAGGTAAAAGAGGGGCTCAAAGTGGCGGACCGGCTGGTCATCTATAGCGCTAATGCCTTAACGGAGCGTAGCCGCATCCACGTCGTGGAGAAAATACCGGGGGTCAAGCCATGATCAGTCTGGCCGGACGCGACATCCTGCACTCCTGGGGGAAGTTCGTCTTCACCGGAATGGGGCTGGGGCTTTTAATCGGTATTACACTCTCCATGGCGGGAATTTACCGCGGGATGGTGGATGATGCCAAAGTTCTTCTGGATAACAGTGGCGCCGATCTCTGGGTCGTCCAGAAAGACACCTTGGGACCGTATGCGGAGCCCTCGAGTATTTATGACGACCACTGGCGCGGAATTCTCGCCATGCCGGGGGTGAAAGCGGCTGCCAACATCACTTATCTCATCATGCAGGTTAACCGGGATGGAGACGACGTGCGGGCGATGGTTGCCGGAGTCATGCCCGGGGAGCCTGGGACTCCGGGCTGGCCGCCTTATCTGGTTGCAGGGCGGCAGATATCCCGCAGCCACTATGAGGCCGTTGCCGATATCGCCTCGGGCTTTAAATTGGGGGACCGCATCCAGATACGGCGCAACCAATACACCGTGGTGGGGCTGACTCGCCGGATGGTCTCTTCCAGCGGCGACCCGATGGTGTTCATCCCGCTAAAGGATGCACAGGAGGCCCAGTTTTTGAAAGATAACGACGCCATACTTGAGCAACGTCGCCGTACGGCCCAGAACCCTGCCTTCAACCTGCCGGGCGTGCCCGGGCTGCCTGAATCGGTCAACGCCTCGCAGAGCGTCAACCCCTACGTGAATGCGGTTTTGGTGCAGGTGGAAAAAGATTACCTGCCCGAGGATGTCGCTCGTATGATTAGCCGCTGGAAACGGCTGACCGTCTATACCCGCAGCCAGATGGAGGAAATCCTGGTTGGTAAACTCATCGCCACTTCCGCTCGCCAGATATTCATGTTCCTCGTGATTCTTTCGCTGGTGAGCTCGGCCATTGTCGCTTTTATTATCTATACGCTGACGCTCGGGAAAATCCGAGAAATTGCGGTCTTGAAGCTGATTGGTACGAAGAACAGGACAATTGTCGGCCTCATCATGCAGCAATCAATTGCATTGGGGCTGATCGGTTTTGTGGTGGGCAAAATTTCGGCCACGTTGCTGATGGCGCCGATTTTCCCCAAGTATGTACTTCTGCAGCCGCTGGATTCGGTGTTTGGGTTTTTCGCGGTGGTCGTTATCTGCATTATTTCAAGTACGATCGCCATACGTGCCGCGCTGGCGGTGGACCCGGCCGATGCCATAGGAGGATAGGATGAAGAGCTCTGGAATTCGGATTGAAGGATTGAAGAAACGCTACGGAAGCGGCGAGACTGCCGTGGATGCCTTGAAATCGGTAGATATGCTCGTGGCTCCCGGGGAAGTGGTCGGCTTGATCGGTCCCTCGGGCTCCGGCAAAACAACGCTCCTCAAGTGTCTGGGAGCGGTCATTGAACCGACCGCCGGCAAAATGACACTGGGCCAGGAGGTAATTTACGATAACGGCTGGAAAATCAGAGACCTGCGAGCGCTACGGCGGGACCGGATCGGCTTCGTCTTTCAAGCGCCTTATCTGATTTCCTTCCTGGACGTGACCGATAATGTCGCTCTTTTGCCGATGCTTGCTGGCATTCCCAACGCCGAGGCGCGTGCCAGAGCCCGGCAGTTGCTGAAAGAGCTGGACGTGCTGCATCGTGCCCAGGCGATGCCTTCGCGGCTTTCGGGCGGAGAGCAGCAGCGGGTGGCGATTGCCCGCGGGCTGGTCAATCAGCCGCCTGTCATCCTGGCTGATGAACCGACGGCGCCGCTTGATAGTGAGCGCGCTCTGGCCGTTATCCGAATCCTCAACGATATGGCCCGCAAATTTGAGACCGCCATCATTGTCGTCACTCA